>NZ_JARIXR010000027.1:0-88615 GCF_029269205.1 Pseudomonas sp. 1912-s
AGGGAAGACGAAGAAAGTAGCGCTGGTGGCATGCATGAGAAAGTTGCTGACGATCCTGAATGCGATGGTGCGCGATCAAAAGCATTTCGCTGAAATGGCTTGAATTTCGACACGGTTGCTCACTCCGGCTTTGGACCGTGGGCCGCCGCGATGGGCCATCCTTGGCCCAGCGCGGCTAACCCGGCGTCCTGCCGGGTTACCCACGCTCCAAAGCCTGCGTTCGGCCAGCGTGGTTTAACGGGGCGCCTAAGATCAAGATCAAAAGCAGATCAAGGACACAGCGGCCTACAGGCCGGCTTGAGTGGTGTGAAGCAAAGGCAAAATCAAAAGCCAGAGCGGGCACAGTCAAATGTGGGAGCTGGCTTGCCTGCGATGCAGACAACTCGGTACATCAGACACACCGAGGTGATGCCATCGCAGGCAAGCCAGCTCCCACAGAAAAGCAGAGCTGCATAAGTTTCAGATTTGGTTTTCGCTTTGGCTTTCGCTTTTGATCTGGCTTCTACCACTCAAGCAGGCCTGTAGGCCGCTGTGCTCTTGCTTTTGATCTTGATCTGGCTCTGACTGCCCCAATAAGCCCGAGGCCGAACGCAGGGATTGAGGAGCGGGTAAACCGGCAGGACGCCGGTTTAGCCGCGACGGGGCAGGGACGCCCCGTCGCGGCGGCCCGCGGAGCAATGCCGGAGTGAGGGAACGCCGAGCCTAAGCGAGGCGCCGACAGGCGGGGCAGAGCGTTTTGGTTACTTTTGCGCTTTTCAAAAGTGACCCGCTGTAAGAGCGGAACCAATAGCCGCCGTTACCAAAGAAACGGATATGTACACAACCCAGATCAAGCGTTCCCAGCCAATCTCAACCGCGCAGCCTGAGTAAAATCCAGCATCCGCTTAAGCGGCCGAACAGCCTGCGGAATCACCGAAGGCTCAACAAAAATCTCATTACTCCCCTCACGCAAACACTGCAGCGTGCGCTCCAGGGTATTCATCGCCATCCACGGACAATGCGCACAACTACGGCACGCCGCCCCATTCCCAGCCGTCGGCGCCTCGACAAAAACCTTGTCCGGACACAACTGCTGCATCTTGTAGAAGATCCCGCGGTCGGTCGCCACGATAAAGGTCTTGTTCGGCAACCGCTGCGCCGCCGCAATCAACTGACTGGTAGACCCCACCGCATCCGCCAACTCAATCACCGACGTCGGCGACTCCGGGTGCACCAGGATCGCAGCGTCCGGGTACAGGGCCTTCATGTCCTCCAACTGCTTGGACTTGAACTCCTCGTGAACGATGCACGCACCGTCCCACAGCAGCATGTCCGCGCCGGTCTGACGCTGGATATAGGTGCCCAGATGCTTGTCCGGCCCCCAGATAATCGTCTCACCGTTATCCATCAGGCTTTCAACGATCTCCAGCGCACAACTGGAGGTCACCACCCAATCAGCCCGGGCTTTCACCGCCGCCGAGGTGTTGGCATACACCACCACCGTGCGCTCGGGATGCTGATCACAGAACGCCGAAAACTCATCCACCGGGCAACCAAGGTCCAGGGAGCACGTAGCTTCCAGAGTCGGCATCAGGATGCGTTTTTCAGGCGTGAGGATCTTCGCGGTCTCGCCCATGAAACGCACGCCAGCCACCAGCACAGTCTTGGCCGGATGCGCCGCGCCGAAGCGGGCCATTTCCAGGGAGTCGGAGACACAGCCACCGGTTTCTTCGGCCAAAGCCTGAATCACCGGGTCGCAGTAGAAGTGAGCCACCAGCACCGCGTCCTGAGCCTTGAGCTCGGCGGCGATGGCGGCACGGTAGCCCGCCTCTTCTTCGGCGCTCAGCACCTTGGGCTGCTTGGCGTCGAGGTGGGCTTGGACCAGAAGGCGTTCGGAAATTTGCGTCATGTTCGCAAGACCTGCAGGCGCAGTTGCGCGAAAGTCGAGTGTACCACCGGCTCTGGAGCCTTTCGGGCGCCGCCGGACGAAGTGATTGTGTTCATCAAGCACGGTGAAGCTGCGCAAGGCTACAGAATATCGAATGGATTCAAAAGCCTAATCTGGGATTCGGCGAGGCATAAAAAAGGGAAACCCACGCCGGGGTTTCCCTTTTTTACAGCGACCGGTTTAGCGCGGCAACGCGCCAGGATCGTCTTGCAGCAACACGCCCTGATGCATGTTCGCCAGCGCATCCTTCAGGATGGTTTCATCGGCGCCCTGGACTTTCTTGCCCTCTCGCGCCGCATATTCCAGCAATATCAGGTAGTCGCGATGGCTGCTGGCCTGGTTAGGCTCCAGAGTGTCCTTAACCAGATTAGCCATCTCGTAGCGCTGCGTGCGGGTGTTCTGGCTGGCACTTTGATCGACGGAGGCGTTGGTCAGGAAGCCATCCTTGTAGGTGATATTCGCCGCGCTGCTGGCCTTGTCGTCGACCTGCACATAGAGGTAATTCTGCGACTCGCGGTGGGTGTCGAAAGCCGGCGGCTTTCCGCCATTGAGGTCCCGATGGAAACTGGCTTTGAGGCTTGATTGCTGGACCTGATCAATCGTGCGATTCGAGATGTCACTGCCGCCCACGCGGGTTTTCTGGGACACCGTATAGGCAAACGTGTCGGTTTCCCCAAGGCGCGCCGGGTTGGGGGAGCTGGCCGTCTGGCTGATGGAGGCCTTGAAATCTGCCAAGCCCGTCAACAGGCCTTGATCCGCCGCATTCCGGGTCAGCGCCTGTGGCGCTTTGACGCCCTGCGGGTAGTTGCTGTTCATGGCGGTAAACGCATCCTTGAACATCGCCATCAGGTCAGCATCGGCTTTGCCACGCGCCTGGGCCTTGTCGAACTGGGCCAGGTAGCTTTTCAGTGCGATTGCCTGTTGCTTGGCGTTGCCGAGGATGCCGGCGTTTTTCAGGTCTACCGAGAGGTTCACCTCTCCCGCCGGGCTTTTCATGCGAGTGGTACGGCTCTCGCTGTCCGCATGAAACGCGAGGGTGATGTCGTCAACAGCCCCCGCTTTCAATTTGCCGCTGAGGTCTACCGAGGACAACACACTGGAATCAAACTGTGTCAGCTTGCTCAGATCGAGTTTCGGCGGCTGGGCAGCCAGGCCGTCGATGGCGCCCTGGAAGGCTTCGCCCAACTTGGCGATTTCCTTGAGCTCGGCGGCGCTGAGGGTGCCGCCGTCCACCTTGGCCTGCGCGGCCAGGCCACCGGGCTGGCTGGCCAGGCTGAAGGTGACGGTCTTGCCGCTGGCGGTCTTGACGGTAAGGCTGACCCGGTTATCTGCTTCGCTGTGCAGCAGGGCTTGCTGAACCTTGAGTTCGGCCGGGCTTTGGATCTTGGACGACGCGGTGCCGAGCGCCGACTGGGAAATGTCCGTACCGCTCTTGGCGAATTGCGCGATCAGGGTAGCGCCCAAGCCGCTGAACCCGGTGGCTCTGGGCGTTGAGACGATATTCGCGCCAATCGCCCGTGTAACGGCATCCTGGCTGTCATTTTCCCAGACCGTGATCGGTTCATGGACGGCCAATTGGCCGTTTCGGGAATAGGTCTGGGCCTGGACATCAACCGCCACGTTGCCGAGGCTGACCACCGAGGAGGGCCGCACGACCGTGGCGTCCGTTTCTGGCGTCAGCGTTGCTGGCGGCGTAATGGTCGGCCGATTGATAAGGGCAATGGCAGAGCTGATGGGCGAAAGCGTAGTCATGACGATCCCTGTCTTGAGCTGGATTGCTCCTAATTTAACCAAGACAGGGAGGGTTTGATAGCACGATTGATACAATTGCTAGCAAAGAGCCATGCCAGAAAAATGACTCTTTGCCCTCTTTCGGTGCATCAGAAGCGGTAAGTTACCGAACCGCCAAAGCCATTGGCGCTGTTTTCATACTTGGCGTCGTAGGTCAGTGCCAACTGCGGATTATTGTCGCGGACCTTGATCGGCTCTTCCTTCAGGTAGGAATAAGCGACGTCGAAGGTCAGGTTATCGACTGGCGTCCAGCCGGCACCCAGGCTGAATACCGTGCGATCGCCCGTAGGAATACGTACGGAACGGTCGGTGTTGTTGGTAGGCGTCTGATCCACCGAGAAGCCGGTACGCAGTACCAATTGCTTGTTCAACTGGTACGACAGGCCGATGGCGTGAGACCAGGTGTCATGCCAGTGCTGTTCTTCGGTAATGGAGTTCAGGCCGGCCAGCTCGGTGGCGAGGTCTGAGACGCCACTGTTGTTGATCGTGATCTTCTTCAACTGGCTCCAGCGGGTGTAGGTGCTGCCGACGTACAAGGTCCAGTCATCGTTGAGTTTATGGGTAACCGAGAAGTCCACGGACGACGGCGTGGTGACATCCAGCTTGGCGTCATACCGTTGCGGGCCGCCATCCAACAGGTTAGAGAGAACCCCTGATGCATTGGTGTTACCCGACAGGTGATACACAACCTGCGAGTGGTAGGTCACACCGATGCGCGTGCTTTCAATCGGCTGCACCAGGATACCGGCGTTGAAACCAGTGGCGGTGTCGTCGCCCTTGACCTTCACGTTTTCAGTGCCCAGGCCAAATGCCGGGACCTTGGAGTCCAGCTCGCCACTGATCCGGTTGAACGTTGGACCGAAGCCCACCGAAACCTTGTCGTTGAAGGCGTAGCTGACCGTCGGCTGGACCGTGATGACTTGAACCTTGCTTTTGTTACCAAAGCCATTGCCCTGGAAGCTGTGTTCATAGTCGGTCACCAGGCCGAACGGCGCGTAGATCCCCAGGCCGAACGCCCAGTGTTCATCAATCGGCGTCACCAGGTAGCCCATCGGTATGGCGATGCCGGGGACCATGTCGCCTTTGTTGGTGCCGGGGTTGTCCGCGCCACCTTGAGAGGAACTGGCGTCCTTGATGTTCGATTTGGCATCCAGGTAGGTCGCCCCGATGCTCACTTCATTGTGCTTGAGGCGAGACATGCCGGCCGGGTTGCCGAACACCGTACTGGCGTCGTCGGCAGAGGAGGAACGCCCGGCGTAACCGGTGCCCATTGAACTGATGCTTTGTTCATTGAGGGCGAAACCACCGGCAAACAGGGAAGTGGAGGCAAGCGAAACCGACAGCGCCAAAGCGCTCTTGAAGAGTTTTTTATTCATTATTAGAACTCGAGTTATTGGGCAGCACGTGGAAGCTACCAATCTTCGAGCGAGCGAATTATGAAGAGTTTTTCATGCTGAAAATTGTCCTACAATCCTTCTGATTTCAAAGACTTCGGCGGTTTTTACGGTACTTGTTCAGACCTTGAAACCAAAATGTGACTGATGGGTTTTAATGAAGGTGCAGCCTTGGCCGCACCCCGAAAACGGCCTGTCCGCCAACCAATTGCTCACGCTGGTTCACCCCGGCAGCTGGGCCTCGTCCGGCACATTGCCCATCTCCAGGGCCAGGTCCAGCCAGGCCCGTGCTGCCGGTGGCAAGTGCGCCTGTCGTCGCCAGGCCAGGGCGATGTGCCAATCGGTCTCGGGCTCGTCCAACTGAATCAGAGCAATGCCAGCGTGCAGGTGTTTGTAAGCCAGCATGCTCGGCAAAAACGCGACGCCCAGGCCTGCGGCAACCAGATCGACGATAAAGTCGATCTGGGCGCTGCGGGCGGTGATGCGCGGGACTACGCCTCTGCGCTCGCAGGCGGTGAGAATAATCCGGTTAAGCGCAAACCCGGCTTCGAACAGTATGAAGGGTGAGTCTGCGAGGTCGGAAAAGTCGACGCTTTTACACCCGGCCAATGGATGGTCGATCGGCATGACCACCATCAGTGGCTCGACGCGTACATCCTGATATTCAAATTCGCCGGCCACCGGCACCAGCAAGGCCGCCAGGTCCACCTCACCCGCCTCCAGGCATTCGCCCAGCTTCTTGCTGCCGTGCTCGATCAGCTCGATCTCGATCTCTGGATAACGCTGCCGGTACAGGGCGAACATCGCCGCAAACAACACGCCACTGCCTACCGGCGGCAAACCGATGCGCAATACACCGCGCTTGAGCCCCAGCAAGTCATTGATCTCGGCCACCAGGTCACTGCGCTCGGCCAGCAACACCAAGGCGCGACGGTAGGCAATTTCGCCGGCAGCCGTCAGTTCGCTCTTGTGGCCGATGCGATTGAACAGCGGCGTGCCCAATTCATCTTCCAGGGTCTTCACTGCCTTACTGACGGTAGACTGGGTGAGCGAAACAACCTCGGCCGCCTGTGAGAAGCTGCCCTGGCGTACCACTTCGACAAAAGCCAGCAACGTGCGAAGGTTCATGAGTATTCCATTTACGACTTGATTCAAGTTGGAAAAGTTGTTTTTACCATGAAAGGCCTTTGTCTATCCTCACCCCACCGTTTTCTTCACTCGGGGCATCACTGTTCATGATCATTTCGTCCGCATCGGATTACCGCGAAGCCGCCCGCCGCAAACTGCCGCGTTTCCTGTTCGACTACATCGACGGCGGTGCCTACGCCGAACACACCCTGCGCGCCAACAGCTCGGACCTGTCGGATATCAGCCTGCGCCAGCGCATCCTGCGCAACGTCGAAAGCCTGAGCCTTGAGACCACCCTGTTCGACCAGCCGCTGGCGATGCCGGTGGTCCTCAGCCCGGTGGGGCTGACCGGCATGTTTGCCCGGCGCGGTGAAGTCCAGGCGGCAAAGGCGGCAGCGAACAAGGGCATTCCGTTTTGCCTGTCGACCGTTTCTGTGTGCCCGATTGAAGAAGTGGCGTCCCAGAGCCCGCAG
Organism: Pseudomonas sp. 1912-s; assembly: GCF_029269205.1. Classification (NCBI taxonomy): domain Bacteria; kingdom Pseudomonadati; phylum Pseudomonadota; class Gammaproteobacteria; order Pseudomonadales; family Pseudomonadaceae; genus Pseudomonas; species Pseudomonas sp. 1912-s. The sequence goes on from NZ_JARIXR010000027.1 coordinate 6,714, forward strand.
TCCATCTGGTTTCAACTGTATGTTTTGAAAGACCGCGGCTTCATGAAAAACGCCCTGGAGCGGGCCCAGGCCGCCGGGGTGAAGAACCTCGTGTTCACCGTCGACATGCCCACCCCCGGCGCGCGTTATCGCGACGCCCATTCGGGAATGTCAGGCGCCTACGGGCCGCAACGCCAAATCCTGCAGGCCATGACCAAACCGGCCTGGGCCTTCGATGTCGGCCTGATGGGCCGCCCCCACGACCTGGGCAACATCTCCAAATACCTGGGCAAGCCCACCCAGTTGAAGGACTACATCGGCTGGCTGGCCAACAACTTCGACCCTTCCATCAGCTGGAAAGACCTGGAGTGGATCCGCGAGTTCTGGAAAGGCCCGATGATCATCAAAGGCATCCTCGACCCGCAGGATGCCAAGGATGCGGTGAGCTTCGGAGCCGACGGCATCGTCGTCTCCAACCATGGCGGCCGGCAACTGGATGGTGTGCTGTCGACGGCCAAGGCGCTGGCACCTATCGCACAAGCCGTGGGCAGCGATCTGACGGTGTTGGTGGACTCCGGCGTACGCTCGGGGCTGGACGTGGTGCGCATGCTTGCCCTTGGGGCCAAAGGCGTGCTGCTGGGCCGTGCGCAGGCTTACGCGCTGGCCGCTGACGGGCAACGCGGGGTGGAGAACCTGCTGGATATCTTCGCCAAGGAAATGCGCGTGGCGATGACGCTGACCGGGGTGACGTCAATCGCGCAGATTGACGAATCGATCCTGGTGCGCAGCCACGGTTGATCAATAGGAGGCCTCAAAATCTCTCTTTTGAGGCCTTCTACAGATATTTCTAAATGTTTCTTCACAAAGCCAAACCGTCATCAAACAGAAACATCCCGGGAATTAAATCGTCACGTCTTAGACAGGTGGACCCTTCCACTTACCCCCTTACTTTGAGGTGTCGTCGTGATGTTGCTGACCAAAAAGAGTCTGTCAGTGTTGTTCACTGCCCTGTGCCTGAGTGGTGTCGCTCACGCCACTGACGTCACGGGCGCAGGCTCCAGTTTCGTCTACCCGGTACTGTCCAAGTGGTCCCAGGAATACAGCAAAAGCGCCAGTGACCGGATCAACTACCAGTCCATCGGTTCCGGCGGCGGTATCGCCCAGATCAAGGCGGCAACCGTAGACTTCGGCGCCTCCGACGCGCCGCTGTCGGCGGATGAACTGAAGGCCGGCGGCCTGGGTCAATTCCCAAGCGTGATCGGCGGCATCGTGCCGGTGATGAACGTCGAAGGCGTTGCGGCTGGCCAGTTGAAACTCGATGGCGATGTCCTGGCGAAAATCTTCCTGGGCGACATCAAGGCCTGGAACGACCCGGCGATTGCCGCACTCAACCCTGGCCTGAAGCTGCCGGGCGCAAACATCACCGTGGTTCACCGCTCGGACGGCTCGGGCACTTCGTACAACTTCACCAACTACCTCGCCAAAGTCAGTGACAGCTGGAAGACCAGGATCGGTTTCGGCACCACCGTGCCGTGGCCAGTCGGTGTGGGCGGCAAAGGCAATGAAGGTGTTTCGGCCTACGTGAAGCAGATCAAGAACTCCATCGGCTTTGTTGAATACGCCTACGCCCTGCAGAACAAAATGACTTACGCCCAGTTGAAGAACGCGTCGGGCAAGTTTGTCGAGCCCAACGCCAAGGCCTTCCAGGCGGCTGCGGATACCGCCGACTGGGCCGACGCCAAAGACTTCAACCTGATCATGACCAACGCCCCGGGCGAGAACGCGTGGCCGATCACGGCGACCACCTGGATCATCATGTACAAGCAGCCGAAAAACGCCGAGCAAAGCCAGGCCGCTTTCAACTTCTTCAAATGGTCGCTGGAAAAAGGTCAGCAGCAGGCTGCGGCATTGGACTACGTAGCGCTGCCTGATTCCCTCGTGACCCGGATCGAAGGTTACTGGAAGTCTGACTTCGCCCACTGATCCGCCCTCCCAAAGTCCCCTTGCCCGAGCCACTACGTGTTTGAGCAAGGGGATGAGCACATCTGATATGAACGAAACTGTCCAACCCCTGGCCATGACGACTCACGCGAGCGATGTATCGGGTGACAGCCGCGCCGCCCGCGATCAACGCAACGACCTGTGGTTCAAACGCTCAATGTTCGGCGCCGCCATGCTCGTCTTGCTGTTGCTGGCCAGCATTGCCGCCTCGACATTGTGGGGCGGTGGCCTGGCCTTCAAGACCTTCGGTTTCGGCTTTATCACCAGCACCGAGTGGGATGCGGTCAACAACCACTTTGGCGCCCTGGTGCCGATTTACGGCACGCTGGTCACCTCCTTCCTCGCGTTGCTGATTGCGGTGCCCGTGAGTTTTGGCATCGCGATTTTCCTGACCGAAGTGGCGCCGCCCTGGCTGAGAATGCCGGTGGCCTCTGCCGTTGAATTGCTCGCGGGCATCCCCTCGATCATCTATGGCATGTGGGGATTGTTTGTTTTCGGGCCCTTTATGGCCGAACACTTGTCGCCATGGATCAACGATTACCTGGGTGCACTGCCGTTTATTGGCTCGCTGTTCCAGGGGCCGCCGCTGGGCATCGGGATGCTGACCGCCGGCATCGTACTGGCGATCATGATTACGCCGTTCATTACCTCGGTAATGCATGAAGTTTTTCGCAGCGTGCCGACTCAGTTGAAAGAGTCGGCCTACGCATTGGGGAGTACGACGTGGGAAGTGGTGTGGGACATCGTCCTGCCCTACACCCGCTCTGCTGTAGTCGGCGGGGTGTTCCTCGGCCTCGGTCGCGCCCTGGGTGAAACCATGGCGGTCACGTTCGTACTGGGTAACGCCCAACAGTTCTCGGCCTCATTGCTGATGCCCAGCAGCTCCATCGCGTCGGTCATCGCCAACGAATTCAGCGAGGCCTATACCGACCTGCACCGTTCGGCGCTGATCGCACTGGGCTTCCTGCTGTTCATCGTGACATTTGTGGTGCTGGCACTGGCGCGGCTGATGCTGATGCGCCTGTCCCGCAAGGAGGGGCTATGAACAGCAACGAACGCCTGTACCGCAAGCGTGCCTTCAAGAACCGCGTGGCCATGCTGCTGAGCTGTGGCGCGACAGCATTTGGCCTGCTTTGGCTCGCCTGGATCCTGCTGACCACCATCATCAACGGCTTTCAGGCGCTCAACCTGCGCCTGTTTACCGAAATGACACCGCCCCCCGGAACAGACGGCGGGCTGGCCAACGCCTTTTATGGCAGCGCGCTGATGTCGGGGATTGCCCTGCTGATCGGCACACCCATCGGGCTGATGGCGGGCATCTGGCTGGCGGAATTCGCACGCCATTCGCGCCTGGGGACTACGGTTCGTTTCATCAACGACATTCTGTTGTCCGCACCTTCCATCGTGCTGGGGTTGTTCATCTACACCGGCGTGATCCTGCCACTGAACCTGCTGACCAATCACCAGGTGGGCTTTTCCGCGATTGCCGGTGCATTGGCATTGGCCCTGCTGGTGATTCCGGTGGTGGTGAGGACGACGGACGAAATGCTTCAGCTGCAACCTTCCACCATGCGCGAGGCCGCCCTGGCCCTGGGCGTACCGCAATGGAAGCTGACGTTGCAGATTGTATTGAGAGCGGCGAAGGCCGGGGTGGTGACCGGCATCCTGCTGGCGCTGGCCCGGATTACCGGGGAAACCGCCCCGCTGCTGTTCACCGCCTTCGGCAACCAGTTCTGGAGCAGCAACCTGCTCAAGCCGATTGCCAGCGTGCCGGTGGTAATTTTCCAGTACGCCATGAGCCCCTTCGATGACTGGCACTCCCTGGCCTGGGCGGGCGCGCTGGTACTGACGATGTTCGTACTGGTGCTGAGCTTGCTGTCTCGCCTGATTCTTTTGCGCAATAGGTCCCACTGATGCAATCGACCCGCCTTGATCCTGAAAAAACCAAAATCCGTGTCCGTGGGTTGGAGTTTTTCTACAACAACCAACGCTCACTGAAATCCATCGACATCGATATTCCGGAAAAACGCATCACCGCGATCATCGGCCCCTCGGGCTGCGGAAAGTCGACCTTGCTGCGTGTGTTCAACCGCATCTATTCGATGTACCCGAAGCAGGAAGCGCGCGGTGAAGTGCTGCTGAACGGCGAAAACATCCTCGCACCGGGCTACTCGATGAACCGCCTGCGCAGCCACGTCGGAATGGTCTTCCAAAAGCCCGTGCCTTTTCCGATGTCGATCTACGACAACATCGCCTATGCCGTACGCCACCATGAAAAACTGACACGCCGGGAAATGGATGACCGTGTCGAGCAGGCCCTGCGCGGTGGCGCCCTGTGGGACGAGGTGAAAGATAAACTCAAGCAAAGCGCCCAGAGCCTGTCAGGCGGGCAGCAACAGCGCCTGTGCATCGCACGCACCATTGCACTGCGGCCGCAGGTATTGCTGCTGGATGAGCCGACCTCGGCACTCGATCCGATTTCCACGGGGCGCATCGAGCAATTGATCACTGAGCTGAAAGAGCACTACACAGTGATCATCGTGACCCACAACATGCAGCAGGCCGCCCGCGTGTCTGACAGCACGGCGTTCATGTTCATGGGCGAACTGATTGAGCATGGCAAGACGGACCAGATCTTTACCACACCGAAAATGAAGCAGACCGAGGACTATATAACCGGGCGCTTTGGCTAGATTTAACAAAAAGGCCGATCACTCTCTGCCCGAGAGTGACCGGCCTTTCGCTGGGCAAAAAAAAACCCGGAAATCCTCACTTGCGTGGGCCTTCCGGATTTTCTAAACCGCCAAAAATGGTGGGTCGTGTGGGATTCGAACCTACGACCAATTGGTTAAAAGCCAACTGCTCTACCAACTGAGCTAACGACCCGCTGTGTGGTGGCGCGTATAATACTGATTTCTAAGGATTATTCAACACCTAATTTGAAATAAATCAGAAATAACGCGTTGGGTCAGCAATTCCGGCCGCCTGGAAGCCTTCAGCACGCAGTCGGCAGCTGTCGCATTTCCCACAAGCGCGGCCGTCATTGTCCGCCTGATAGCAGGAAACAGTCAGCGAGTAATCAACGCCAAGTCCTACGCCAGTCTTCACGATATCGGCCTTGCTGCGGTTCTGCAGCGGCGCCAGGATGCGAAAGCCCTGCCCCTCTACGCCGGCCCTGGTCGCCAGGTTGGCCATGCGCTCGAACGACTCGACGTACTCGGGACGGCAGTCCGGGTAACCGGCATAGTCCAGGGCATTGACGCCGATGAAGATGTCGCGGGCATTGAGCACTTCGGCCCAGCCGAGGGCCAGGGACAGGAACACGGTGTTGCGCGCCGGCACGTACGTCACCGGGATGCCTTCGCTGGGGCCTTGCGGTACATCAATGGAGCTGTCGGTCAACGCCGAGCCGCCAATGCCGTCGAGGTTCAGGCCAATCACCTTGTGCTCCACCACGCCCAGGTCACGGGCGACGCGGGCGGCGGCGTCGAGTTCGGCGCGGTGGCGCTGGCCATAGTCGAAGCTCATGGTGTAGCAGCTGTAGCCTTCGGCACGGGCCATGGCGACCACGGTGGCGGAGTCGAGGCCGCCGGACAGCAGGATGACCGCACGCTTTTGATCCGTCATGTCAGCGCCCCGGCTCGTCGTTCCACAAGTACTTGTGCAGTTGCAGCTGCAGGCGCACCGGCAGATTGTCCGCGACGACCCAGTCGGCCAGGTCGCGGGCGTTCAGGTCATGGTGGCTTGGGGAAAACAGCACCTCGCCGGCGCGTCGGTCCAGGCCATACTGGATCAGCTTGGAGGTCGCCCAGTCGTAGTCTTCACGGGAACAGATGACGAACTTGACCTGATCGTTGGGCGTCAGCAGTTCGATGTTCTCGTAGCGGTTGCGGTGTGCTTCCTTGGAACCCGGGGTCTTCAGGTCGACGACCCGGCTGACGCGAGGGTCGACCGCAGCAATATCCAGGGCGCCGCTGGTTTCCAGGGACACCTCATAACCGGCATCACACAACTGCTTGAGCAAGGGAATGGCGTTAGGTTGCGCCAGTGGCTCGCCACCGGTGACGCAGACATAACGCGGCCGGTAACCGGCTACTTGCTCGAGAATGTCTTCAAGGGTACGCACGGTGCCGCCGCTGAAGGCGTAGGCGCTGTCGCAGTACTGGCAACGCAGCGGGCAACCGGTGAGGCGCACAAATACAGTGGGCAGCCCGGCAGTGCGCGTTTCACCCTGCAACGAGTAAAAAACTTCGGTGATACGTAATGTGTCTTGCATAGTCGCCACGGGCGTAACAGCTAAACAGGCTGTCCGCCTCCGTCAGGCACTTCAAGGAATTCCGCCAACGCGTAAACCCCAAAAAGCGTGTTTCATAAAAGGGCGTGGATTCTAACGAAAAAACCCGCGCAGGGCGCGGGTTTCTTCTAAACGGGTTACAACGCTTACATGCGTTGCAGGTCCCGTTGGGCCAACTGCGCAGCGGAGGTACCCGGATACTGGGCCACTACCTGCTGCAGAATGCCTTTGACCTTGTCGGTATGACCCAGGCGGCGTTCTACGTCAGCGAGTTTGTACAGCGAATCCGGCACCTTGGCGTGCTTGGGGTACAGTTGGCTGACCTTGGCAAAGGCCTGACCTGCACCTTGCAGGTCGCCCTTGGCCAGGTTCACCTCACCCAACCAGTACTGGGCGTTGCCCGCGTACTGGCTGTTCGGGTATTTGCGCAGGAATGCGGTAAAAGCCTGGCTGGCTTTATCGAAATCCTTGGCTTTGATCAGGTCGAAGGCTGCGTCGTAATACAGCTTTTCCTTCGCCGGATCACCCGGTTCGCTGCTCGCGGCAGGGGCTTGGCTGGCAGCCGCGGCCCCTGCTGCTGCACCACCGGCGGCGGCACTGGGCGCGCCACCGGCAGGAGAATTATCAGGAGTGGCGGCAGGTGTAACGCCGGCTCCAATGCGTCGATCAAGATCCTGGTATCGCTCCAGGCCTTCTTGCTTCAGCTGGTTCACTTGATTCTGCAGAACTTCAATCGTGCCTTGTTGCTGCGACAATTGATCCTGCATGCGTTGCAGCTGATTGAACAGCTCGCCCTGTGCCGAAGGCGCGGCCGTAGCCGCGCCCCCGGCATAGGCGCCGTTCGTGCCATAACCCGCTGGCGGATAGCTGCTCCCGCTATTGTTATAGCCAGAGTTGCTATCTTCCACAGGAACCGCAGCCCACACCGCAAGCGGTGCCAGGCTGAGAGCCAATACAGTTAGAGCACGACGGCACGTTCGCATGACGAATTACTTACGCAGTTCGACGCGACGGTTTTGAGCCCAGGACTGCTCGTCGTGGCCAGTAGCAACTGGACGCTCTTTACCGTAGGAAACGAGTTCCAGTTGGCCTGGAGCAACACCTTGCAGTACCAGGTAGCGCTGAACGGCTTTCGCACGACGCTCGCCCAGTGCCATGTTGTACTCACGAGTACCACGTTCGTCGGTGTTACCTTCCAGAACAACGCGAGCGCCGTTAGCTTTCAGGTCCTTCGCGTGAACGTCCAGAGCGCGCATGGCTTCTGGCTTCAGGTCCGAACTGTCGTATTCGAAGTAGAAAGTGGTGATAGCGCGCAGAGCAGCTTCTTCGCTCAGGGAGCCGTCAACTGCACCAGTGTTAGCGCCGTAACCAGCGTTTGGATCAACAGCTGCGCCTTCACCGGCATTGTCGCCGCCTTTAGACGAGCAACCAACGGCTACGGACAGAGCCAGAGCCAGAGCAGCAAACTTACCAAACTTCAGCATTTCCATCGTGAAACTCCTAATGAACCCCAGTGTGTTAAGTACTTCTTTTTGTAGCGCCGCGTCAGTTCAGGTAAGGGGACCAGGACGGTTCTCTGACTTCGCCTTGTGCGGTAGGAAGCGGGAGCCTTACGCGTCCATTAATGGACACGAGCATCAAGACTCCCCGGCCCTGCTGGCGGGTGGCGTAGATTACCATGGTGCCGTTGGGCGCAACAGTGGCTGACTCATCAAGGTTGGTATCTGTAAGGATTTTTACGGTTCCGCGCTGCAAATCCTGGGCCGCAACCCGGAAATTAGTGAAACCATCCTGACGGTGAATCATCACCAACGTCTTTTCATCAGCTGAAAGCTTGGGTGCAGCGTTGTAGTTACCAATAAAGGTCACACGTTCGGCGCCGCCGCCGTTGACGCTGGTTTTGTAGACTTGCGGCTTGCCGCCACGGTCGGAGGTGAAGTAGATGGTCGAACCATCCTTACCCCAGAACGGTTCGGTGTTGATGCCCGGGCCGCTGGTAACACGGCTCAGTTGGCGCGAGGCCATGTTCATCACGTAGATGTCCGGGTTGCCGTCCTTGGACAGCACGAACGCCAGGCGCGAACCATCCGGCGACCAGGCTGGCGCACCGTTCAGGCCTTCAAAGTTGGTGATCTGCTCACGGCGACCGGTATCGATGTGCTGAACGAAGATCCGTGGACGCTTCTGTTCAAAGGACACGTAGGCGATACGCTTGCCATCCGGTGCAAAGCGAGGCGACAGGATCGGCTCACGGGATTGCAGCAGCGTCACTGCGCGAGCGCCGTCATAGTCGGAACGCTGCAAAGTGTAACGAGTGTTGTCTACCGAAAAACGCTCGGCCGTTACATACAGCAGGCGAGTCGAGAAGGCACCCTTGATCCCGGTCAGTTTTTCAAACGACTGGTCGGAGATGTAGTGCGCCATGTCCCGCAGTTGGTCTGTGGTGCCCGACACGCTGCCGGTCAGCACTTGCTGCTCGGTCGCGACGTTGAACAACGCGTACTGGATCTGCAGGCGACCGCCGGCCGGCGTGATGCTGCCCACCATCAGGTACTGGGCGTTCAACGCTTTCCAGTCACGGAAGATGACTTCGCTGGCCTGGGTCGGCTGGCTGATCATGTTGCCTTTGTCGATCGGTGCGTAGTAACCGGAGTTACGCAGGTCATCACTGATGATCTGCGCCATGTCGTCCGGCAGCACGCTGCCGCCCTGCCAGCCAAACGGCACAACGGCGATCGGGGTGGCCCGATCGCTACCGCTGGTGACCAGGATGTTCTTTTCATCCGCCGCCGCTATCCCTGCCATGCAGCAAATAACGACAAGCATTCCTCGAAGAAGGTTTCTCACAAGGCTAGATCCTCAGGTGTGAATGTCATCTTGAATGAACGGTAGGGAGCGAAGTCGCTTGGTTTCATTCCCTGCATCTCGGTCAACCGGCCAATGTTCTTGACCGCTGCTACCGCCGAACTGTCGAACGAGCCGTCGCCACTGGACTTGGCCACGCTGACCGAAGTCACCGTACCGTCCGGCAACATGCCGATCTGCAGCACTACTGTCATGCCTTTGCGTGCCGAAGGAGGACGGGTCCACCCTTCTGCTGCCCGTGAACGAATCAGGTCATCGAAACTGCCCGCGACTTCATCACCACGTTCATCGGCCAAGGCCTGCTGGCGCTGCGGCGTGTCGGAAAGCAAATCGGCCAAGGCCTGGGCCTTTTTGTCTTCGGTCGATTTACGTGCTGCTTCCTGGGCCTTTTTCTTGGAGGCATCGGCGGCAGCTTTCTTCTTCGCATCGTCGGCGACTTTCTTCTTCGCCTCGTCAGCTTCAGCTTTCTTCTTGGCGTCGTCCGCGGCTTTCTTCTTCGCGTCTTCGACAATCTTTTTCTTCGCGTCTTCAGCGGCCTTTTTCTTGGCCTCTTCTTCGGCGGCTTTCTTGGCTTCTTCTTCAGATTTCTTCTTGGCTATATCAGCCAATTGTTTCTCTTCGGCCTTTTTGGCTTCGGCAGCTTTATCGGCTTTCTTGGCTTCATCAGCCTTTTGCGCCTCTTCAGCTTTCTTCGCCTCGTCAGCCTTTTTCGATTCCTCGGCCTTTTGAGCCGCCTCTTCTTTCTTTTGTTCCGCAGCAGCCTTCACCGCTTCCTGCTCGACCTTCTTCTGTTCCATCTGCTCGACTTCAGTCTGGCGCGCAGCCGACTTCTGGGCCTCACCCGCAATCTTCTGATTGGTCTGGGTGGTGGCCTGGCTTTTCGATTTCAGCTGATACAGGGTCGCCTGCACGATCGGCTTGGCTGGCGGCAGGTCCGGGGTCATGGCAAAGCTGACGAACAGCATGCCAAACACCAGGACGTGCAGGGCAATTGCCCAGACGCTAGGCCAGAAGTAGCTTTCCGAGGCGGACGGCTCTCGCTGTTGGTGCATCAGGGCGCCTCGGTAATCAAGCCAACATTACCGACTCCGGCCTTCTGCAGCCCGCCCATGGCGCCCATGACGGAGCCGTAGTCGACGACCTTGTCGCCGCGAATGAACACCTGGGTGTGCTTGCCACCTTCGTTGCCGGCGCGAATGATCTTGGTCACGGCATCAGTCATCTGCGGCAAGGTCATGGCCTTGTCCTGCTGTTTCTGAGTGTCGACTTCGCTGCCAAGGTTCCAGTAATAGGTCTTGTCAGCCTTGATCGAAATGGTCAGGACCTGGGTGTTGTTGTCCTGCGGCAAGGCTTCGCTGGAAACCTTGGGCAGATCAACCTTCACGCCCTGATTGAGCATCGGCGCGGTCACCATGAAGATAACCAGCAGCACCAGCATCACGTCGATGTAAGGCACTACGTTCATCTCGGCGACCGGCTTGCGCTTTTTGCGAGCTCGAGCGATTAAAGCCATTGGGAATTACCTGCTTATTCTTCGCTGGTGTGCACTTTACGGTGCAGGATCGCCTGGAATTCATCGGCGAAGGTGTAGTAACGGCTGATCAAGGTTTCGCCGCGAGCAGCAAAACGGTTGTAGGCGATTACTGCGGGAATAGCTGCGAACAGGCCGATGGCGGTGGCGATCAGCGCTTCGGCGATACCCGGGGCCACGGTGGCCAGGGTCGCTTGCTGGGCCTGGGCCAGGCCGCGGAAGGAGTTCATGATGCCCCAAACGGTACCGAACAGGCCGATGTACGGGCTCACGGAGCCTACGGTGGCGAGGAACGGCAAGCTTTGCTCAAGCTTTTCTTCTTCGCGGGAAATCGCGACGCGCATGGCACGGGCCACGCCTTCCATGACCGCTTCCGGGTCAACGCCTGGCTGCTGGCGCAGACGGGAGAATTCCTTGAAGCCGGCGCGGAAGATTTGTTCTACGCCCGAATCCGGGTCCGGGTTGCTGCCGGCCTGGCGGTACAGTTTGGACAGGTCGATACCCGACCAGAAGCGCTCTTCGAAGCTCTCCAGGGCACGTCGACCGGCACGCAGCAGGTTGCTGCGCTGAAAAATCATGACCCAAGAGGTAACCGATGCGGCTACCAGGACCAGCATCACCAGTTGAACCACAACACTGGCATTGCTGACCAGGCTCCACATGGAGGAATGGTCGACGACGGTAGGTTCCACGCTAAATCTCCTGCTCTGAATGTTTACCCGCGCCGCTCACGCCGGCAAAGGCCGCGCGTAGAGTTTCGGGAATGGCCCGGGGTTTCAAACTATTGGTGCGAACACAGGCCACCAGGAACTGCCCCTCACAGAGCAGCGTTGCATCCGTAGCCCGCCTGACCTGCTGTTTAAAGCGCAGGCTGGCACGGTTCAATTCGGTTATTTCTGCGCTGACCAGCAGTTCGTCGTCCAGTCGCGCCGGCGCGTAGTAACGCGCCTCGCTGGAATGCACGACAAACAACAGGTCCTCCCCTGCCAGCTGGGATTGGGCAAAGCCCAGCTCCCGTAGCCGCTCGGTTCGAGCCCGCTCCATGAACTTTAGGTAATTGACGTAATAAACGATGCCGCCAGCATCGGTGTCCTCGTAATAAACGCGACAGCGATGTGCGAACGACTGATCCCCGTTTTGCGCGCGCATACTCTAGTGCTTACTCCTCAGGTTGCCAATCCGGCCAGGCAACTGTTTTTCATTCTGTGGCACATTTCTAACGAAAGAATGACGACGCCAGCCACTAGGACAGCACAAACGCCGAATAAATCGAATCGCCAAGCCTTTTTAATCGTCTACTGCATCGAGGAATTCGTCTACTACGGGCATCTCGCCCAATCGTGACGGAATGTTTAACCCAAAGTGCAGATAGGCATGCCGGGTGACCACCCGCCCCCTCGGCGTACGCATGATGTAGCCCTGCTGGATCAGGTAAGGCTCCAGTACATCCTCAATCGTGTGCCGCTCTTCGCTGATGGCCGCTGCGAGGCTGTCCACCCCCACCGGCCCACCGTCGAACTTCTCGATCATGGTCAACAGCAGGCGCCGGTCCTGGTGGTCAAAGCCATGCTCGTCCACATCCAGCAGGTTCAGCGCCAGGTCTGCCACCGGCTTGGTGATATGGCCCTTGGCACGCACTTCGGCGAAGTCCCGCACACGGCGCAGCAAACGGTTGGCGATCCGCGGTGTGCCACGGGCGCGGCGGGCGATTTCAAACGCGCCTTCCGGGTCCAGGGGCAAACCGAGGATATTCGCCGAACGGCTGACGATGGTGGCCAGATCCGCCGTGCTATAGAACTCTAGACGTTGAACAATCCCGAAACGGTCTCGCAGCGGGTTGGTCAGCATCCCCGCGCGGGTGGTGGCACCCACCAGCGTAAACGGTGGCAGGTCGAGCTTGATCGAACGCGCCGCCGGCCCCTCGCCGATCATGATGTCCAGCTGGAAGTCTTCCATGGCCGGGTACAGCACTTCCTCGACGATGGGCGAAAGCCGGTGAATCTCGTCGATAAACAGTACGTCGTGGGGTTCCAGGTTGGTCAGCAGCGCCGCCAGGTCGCCCGGGCGCTCCAGCACAGGGCCGGAGGTGGACTTGATCGACACGCCCATTTCCTGGGCGATGATGTTGGCCAGGGTGGTCTTGCCCAGCCCCGGCGGGCCGAAGATCAACGTGTGATCCAGTGATTCGCTACGCCCGCGCGCAGCCTGGATGAACAACTCCATCTGCTCGCGCACGGTGGGCTGGCCGATGTATTCGGCAAGGCTCAGGGGACGAATCGCCCGGTCCTGGATTTCTTCACGATCACGCGGGCCGGTGGCCGCGATCAGACGATCAGCTTCAATCACTTAAATCATTCCCTTCAGGGCGCGGCGGATCATGTCTTCGCTGCTCAGGTTCTTGTCCTTGATGGCCGACACGGCCTTGCTCGCCTCCTGCGGCTTGTAGCCCAGGGAGATCAGCGCGCTGACTGCATCGCTTTCGGCGCTGGCCACCGGTACACCCGGCGCGTCCGGCTGGTTAGGCACCAGGGCGAACATGCTCGGTACGACTTCCCAGGCCTTGAAGCGGTCCTTGAGTTCTACCAGCAAACGCTCGGCGGTTTTCTTGCCGACGCCCGGGACCTTGGTCAACGCCGACGTATCCTGCGCCGACACACACCGTACCAATTCATCGACCTCCAGGCTCGACATCAGCGCCAGCGCCAGCTTCGGCCCCACGCCATTGAGGCGGATCAGTTCGCGGAAGAAATCCCGGTCACGCTTGCCAATGAAACCATAGAGCAATTGTGCGTCTTCGCGCACCACCAGGTGGGTGTGCAGGGTCAGCGGCTCACCGACCGACGGTAGGCGGTAGAGGGTGGTCATGGGCACTTCCAACTCATAGCCCAGCCCGTTTACATCCAGAATCAGGTGGGGCGGCTGTTTCTCAGCCAGGGTGCCGCGCAAGCGTCCAATCACGTTCGAATCCTTAAGAGTCGGCTCAGATCAAGGCCTGACCGGTAATAACGCGGGCATGCCGGCCGACAGCACAGGCCGTTCACGCACCCCACGCAGAATGATTGCGCTGATGCTATCAGAGACGCAGCCGGCCGCCACGACTGCGTGCCGTACCCAAGCCGTGCGGCATCAGGCTGGAACGGGTATGGGCATGGCAAATGGCAATGGCCAGGGCGTCGGAGGCATCGATTTGCGGCTTCGCGGTGAGCTTGAGCATGTGCATGACCATCATCATCACTTGCTCCTTATTGGCCGCACCGGTCCCGACTACGGCTTGCTTGACCTGAGTCGCGGTGTACTCGGCAATCTCCATGCCCTCCTCGGCACCGGCAACGATGGCCGCACCGCGTGCCTGACCGAGCTTCAGGGCCGAGTCGGCGTTTTTTGCCATGAACACCTTTTCAATGCCCATGGTGACCGGGCCGTAGGTCTGGATCACTTCACGCACGCCGCGATAAACGATCTGCAAGCGCTCAGCCAACTCGCCGGCGCCGGTACGGATACAGCCCGACGCCACGTACACGCAGCCTCGCGGGGTCTGTTGCACCACGCCAAAGCCGGTGATTCGCGAACCGGGGTCGATACCTAGGATTAGAGTCATAACGCCTGCGAGATGGGTTTAAAGCGGATGCGCGAGGCACATGGTTTGTGTAACAGCATAGAATCCTGTGGGAGCTGGCTTGCCTGCGATGCAGGCACCTCGGAGCATCAGTCACACCGAGTTGATGCCATCGCAGCCTCGCCGGGGCTCGACAGCTCCCACATTGGATCTTCAGTGCCCTTATGTGAGCTGTTCGGCGACCGATTCCGGGATATCGGCGTTGGAATAGACGTTCTGCACGTCATCCAGGTCTTCAAGCATATCGAGCATCTTGAGCACCTTCTGCGCGCCGTCCAGGTCCAGTTCGGCACTGGTGGTCGGCAGCATCACGATTTCCGCATCGGTACCTTTGAAACCGGCCGCTTCCAGGGCGTTACGCACCGAGTAGAAGCCCGCGAACGAGGTAAACACGTCGATGGAGCCGTCTTCATTGGTCACCACGTCGTCGGCATCGGCCTCCATCGCCGCTTCGATCAGCGCATCTTCATCAACGCCCGGCGCGAAGGAAATCTGCCCCTTGCGCTCAAACAGGTAGGCCACCGAACCATCGGTGCCCAGGTTGCCGCCACATTTGCTGAACGCATGGCGCACGGCCGCCGCGGTACGGTTGCGGTTGTCGGTCATGCACTCGACCATCACCGCCACGCCACCCGGGCCGTAGCCTTCGTAGCTCAATTCGACCATGTCATCGGTATCGGCCGCACCGGCGCCACGGGCCACGGCACGGTCGATGATGTCGCGGCTCATGTTGGCGCCGAGTGCCTTGTCCAGGGCCAGGCGCAGACGCGGGTTGGAGCCCGGGTCACCGCCACCCTGGCGGGCAGCGACGGTCAGCTCGCGAATCCACTTGGTGAAGATCTTGCCTTTCTTGGCATCCTGACGCTCTTTGCGGTGCTTGATGTTCGCCCACTTGGAATGGCCAGCCATAACACAACTCCGAAATTCTGTAGAAACCTGTCGATCCCGCCCCAGGCGGGACTTCCCTCTTAAACGTACAGCCCTTGTAACGCAAAGGCGCATCCGAAGATGCGCCCTTAGCTGACAATGTAAAACCTTATCGCGCTTTCACGCTGCGGCCTTACTCAGCCTTTGGTGTCTCGCGCAGACGGATATGCAGCTCGCGCAGTGCCTTGGCATCCACCACACCCGGTGCCTGCGTCATGACGTCGGCAGCACTTTGGGTTTTCGGGAAGGCAATCACTTCACGGATCGACTGGGCACCGGTCATCAGCATCACCAGACGGTCCAGGCCGAAGGCCAGGCCGCCATGGGGTGGCGCGCCGTACTTCAGGGCGTCAAGCAGGAAGCCGAACTTCTCTTGCTGTTCGTCTTCGTCGATACCCAGCAGGCGGAAGACCGATTGCTGCATCTCCTTGCGGTGGATACGGATCGAACCGCCACCCAGTTCGGTGCCGTTCAGCACCATGTCGTAGGCACGGGACAGAGCGCCAGCCGGGTTGGCTTCCAGCTCTTGCGGCGTGCACTTCGGCGCGGTGAACGGGTGGTGCAGCGCGCTGAAGCTGCCGTCGTCGTTCTCTTCGAACATCGGGAAGTCGACCACCCACATCGGCGCCCACTTGCAGGTCAGCAGGTTCAGGTCGTTGCCGACCTTGATCCGCAGTGCACCCAGCGCTTCACTGACGATCTTGGACTTGTCGGCACCGAAGAACACGATGTCGCCGTCGACCGCGCCAACACGATCCAGGATCACGTTGAGGTTGGCCTCAGGGATGTTCTTGACGATTGGCGACTGCAGGCCTTCAACCCCCTTGGCGCGCTCGTTGACCTTGATGTACGCCAGGCCCTTGGCACCGTAGATGCCGACGAACTTGGTGTAATCGTCGATCTGCTTGCGCGGCATGCTCGCAGCGCCAGGCACACGCAGGGCGGCAATACGGCATTTCGGGTCGTTGGCCGGGCCGCTGAACACCTTGAAGTCGACGTCTTTGAGTTGGTCTTCAACGTCAACCAGTTCCAGCGGGTTACGCAGGTCTGGCTTGTCGGAACCGTAACGGCGCATGGCTTCTTCGAAGGTCATGTGCGGGAATTCGCCGAACTCCAGGTCCAGCACTTCCTTGAACAGGTTGCGGATCATTTGCTCGGTGATGCCCATGATCTCTTTTTCATCGAGGAAGCTGGTCTCGATGTCGATCTGGGTGAATTCCGGCTGGCGGTCGGCCCGCAGGTCTTCGTCACGGAAGCATTTGGCGATCTGGTAGTAACGGTCGAAGCCGGCAACCATCAGCAGCTGCTTGAACAGCTGTGGCGACTGCGGCAAGGCGAAGAAAGAACCGGCGTGGGTACGGCTCGGCACCAGGTAGTCGCGGGCGCCTTCCGGAGTAGCACGGGTCAGGATCGGCGTCTCGACGTCGAGGAAGCCGTTCTCGTCCAGGAAGCGGCGGATGCTGGTGGTCATGCGCGAACGCAGACGCAGCTTCTCGGCCATTTCCGGGCGACGCAGGTCGAGGAAGCGATAACGCAGGCGGGTTTCTTCGCCAACGTCCGAGAACTCGTTCAGCGGGAACGGCGGGGTTTCCGACTCGTTCAGCACTTCAAGCTCGTAGCCCAGCACTTCGATCATGCCCGACGCCATGTTGGCGTTGGTGGCACCGGCCGGACGCAGGCGAACCTTGCCGGTGATCTTCACGACATACTCGCTGCGCACGCGATCGGCGGCGGCGAAGCTCTCGGCGCGGTCCGGATCGAACACCACCTGGGCCAGACCATCACGATCACGGATATCGAGGAAGATCACCCCGCCGTGGTCGCGGCGACGGTGAACCCATCCGCAAAGGGTGATTTCCTGACCTTCCAGGGTCTCGTTCAGTTGGCCGCAATAGTGGCTGCGCATCATGATAGTGGTTTCGCTTCTCGTAATTCGAAATTCGGTGGAGGCCTGCCTCATCACCGTACAGCTAAGTCAGGTGACGGATAATGCAGGAGCCTGCGCGTAGAGTTCAACTCAGTCTGCTTTGTCGCCGCCGGCCAGATTCTTCTTCGAACCGGTCTTGAAGTCGGTCTCGTACCAGCCGTTGCCACTCAGGCGAAAGCCCGGCATGGACAACATCTTTTTAAGCTCCGGTGCCTGGCAGGCAGGGCAATCGACCAGCGGCGCGGCGCTGATCTTTTGAATGGCTTCCAACTGATGACCACAGGAAGCGCATTGATAGTCGTACATGGGCATGGAGATGTCTCGGCGATCAGATCATTACTGCGCCACGCCCTGCCCTGACTGTGTCCCGTGGGAAAGTCCCGGCATGCGCAGCAAAGCCCGGGATTATATCTGGTAAATCGAGGCTGTGCAGCCGTGGCGGCGTGCTGCTCTTTATATAGGTGGCTGCAACAGGCGTGTGCCAGGCGCCCGACCCGGGACAATCCCGGGGCTGGCGGCTGGCACAAGGATCACGCCTGGCCCGGAGGGACACTTGGCGCAGTGATGCGTCCTTTCAATAGATGAACCACGCACACCACCCTGACCAGACCGCTGAAGTTCTTTACACCGCCATAACGCAAGTGCACTTCGCGGTCCACGTAAGACAGCAGCGCACTGACCGAACAGGTATTGATCCTGGCTATCTCCGTGAGGATATTCCAATAGACTTCTTCAAGTCGCAAACACGTCGAAAAACCATTAAGCCGAACGGATCGGGACAATGGCCTGGCCAGGTTCATATCAAACCCCTTGGCAAAGGGATCTACCTTTATCTTGTGCAACCCGCACGTTTCCATCACTCCATTACCTGCTCCGCGTGACATACACTTGACACTCCATTGCCTGACGGCCACCCATCAATCGTTCTTGTTGGCCGTTGGGCCTATAAAACATCAAGAAGACAAGTGCAGCCAGAAGACAGGGAGCCGATCGCCGTAGGACAAGCCAACGCGCGTATCAGGAAGCTCGCAGGATGAAGGGAATCGCCGGGAAGCAGGCATGCGAGGGGCGTCGGTTCAACGCCCACCCGCAACCGGTGTTACTTGTTTTCGAGCAGGGAGCGCAACATCCACGCGGTCTTTTCATGAACTTGCATACGCTGGGTCAGCAAGTCCGCAGTTGGCTCGTCGCTGACTTTATCCAACAACGGGAAGATGCCCCGGGCGGTGCGGGTAACCGCTTCCTGGCCTTCGACCAACTGCTTGATCATGTCTTCAGCGCTCGGCACGCCCTCTTCTTCCTTGATTGAAGAAAGTCGCGCGTACACCGAGTAAGCACCCGGCGCCGGAAAGCCCAGGGCGCGAATCCGCTCGGCAATTGAATCCACCGCCAGCGCCAGCTCGTTGTACTGCTCTTCAAACATCAAGTGCAGTGTGCGAAACATGGGGCCCGTTACGTTCCAATGGAAGTTGTGGGTCTTCAGGTAAAGTACATAGGTATCGGAAAGCAGTCGCGAAAGTCCATCAACGATTGATTTACGATCTTCTTCACTGATACCAATATCGATTGCCATGTTTTTCCCCTTCAATTGATAAAAAATTCATTGATCAGGTGCAGGACCACTCTAGCAAGAGTACCGGCCTTGCGCAGCCCGGCTGACCCTCACGAGGTGCGGCAAATCGCCCCTTGCAGAGCGAATCTGCGCGACAGACGGGGCTTCGAGCCCTGCAAGAAAAATTACCCAACGCCTGCGAAAAAGCCTGCACCTGTCTAGGACAAGTGTTTGCCGCAGAAATGCCGTGCCCCTTGTAACAGCCTGAAATGCTTGATTTGAGTAGGCACAGGCTTTGCTGTTAAATAGGCAGCGTGTCGCCACCGTTATTTTTCGCGGTAGCGACATAGGCTGATACCCGCGCACGTGCCCAACGCCTCCCATTGTTCAGAAGCGAACCGTGCCAGTCAGCTCTTCCTCGTGATCCGTCTTAACGTGAGTTAATCAAAATGTTGAAAATCGTCCACCTGCTAACGGGCGCCGCAGCTTTGCTGCTGTCCTTTATCCCCAGCCTGCGATCAGAAACCCTGCCTTACCTGCAACAACCTGACGCTCTCTACTTGACCTTCTTTGGTCTTCTTAACCTGACACTGGCTCCAGTCATTCCTTACTGGAACAAAGGCCCGCGTCATCAACTGCAAAACCTGGTCAGCGCCCTGCTGGTCCTGGCTGTTGTCGTGCAAACCCTCACCCTGCTGGCGCCTATGCCTGAAGTCGGTGGCCACCCGGCCGTCCTGCTCAGCCTGGCAATAGCACTGGTCGCCATCGTTCTTCATCTGGCCATCAGTTTTTACCGTTCCTCCCCGGCCGCTGCGTCGCAAACCTACGACATGACCAACCGGGATACCGGTACCGTCAAGTGGTTCAACACCTCCAAGGGCTTCGGCTTTATTTCCCGGGATTCGGGCGACGATATCTTCGTCCACTTCCGGGCGATTCGCGGCGAAGGTCATCGCGTCCTGGTGGAAGGCCAGCGCGTGGAGTTCTCCGTGATGAACCGCGACAAGGGCCTGCAAGCTGAAGATGTGATCGCCGCGTTGCCGCGTCGCTGATTCCAGCACCCCGAAAAAAGAAACCGCGATGCAGCCTGGCTGCATCGCGGTTTTTTTATGCCCGGGCATTCGCCCCTGCATTAATAATGAGGCGGCGGCGCCTCTTCCTCGGACGACTCGAACTGGCCGCCCATCTCTTCCTGGCGCTTGAGCAGCGCAGTCATCTGCAACTGCAGGCGTTCGACCGCCCGCTGCTGGGTGACCAGGATGTCATTGAGGGTCTCAATGGTGTCGTCCTGAAAAGCCACGCGGCTTTCCAGGTCGGTCACGCGGTCTTGAAGATCCATGGCTCAAGCCTCCAGGAACGTGAAGTCAGCCGGCAGGATTTCGCGCAGACGCGCACGAATCGCCGCCACTTGCTCGTCGCTGTAAGGCTTCGCCGGATGCTTGCCCCAGACCGGCGCTGGCCACGCGGCGTCATCGCGCCTGCGCACGATCACATGCACGTGCAGTTGGCTGACCACGTTGCCCAGTGCACCAATATTCATCTTGTCAGCGCCAAACCCTTCATTAAGCAACTGCGCCAGCGCCGTGCTTTCCTGCCACACCCGCTGCTGGTCAGCGACATCCAGTTGAAACACTTCGCTGATACCGTCTATGCGCGGCACCAGGATGAACCAGGGGTAATTTGAGTCATTGGACAGCAGCAGCCGGCACAGGGGGAAATCCCCGATGGGCAAGGTGTCTTGTTGAAGACGTGGATCTAAGGCGAACACAGCAGTCACTCCCGTTCGGCGGGTCAGGTTTCAGGCGCCCAGCATACCTGCGAATGCCCGGCGCTTCACGGCGAATGCAGCGGACCAAATACGCGCCCAAACAGGACGCCATGAAAAAAAGCGCACCATTTCGAGACAGGTCAATATTTCGGCTACGCTAAATGACCAATACATCCTCACTTAGTCAAAGACGGGACGCGTGTCAGGCTTCAAGCACCTGATTCAGAGGGCTTTCCAGGCGCGAACAGCAGCCTGGAGCAAAAATACAGCAAGGGCAGCACTGCACCAAAATGACCCATTTGTGCCTCAAAGGGATCCGCCGACTACCCACCGAACGGGGTGAACCGGTAACGTTTTGCTCTGGTGCAGGTTATATGCACCACCGAACAGGAGTACAGCAGGCGCGTCAAGGCCAAACCAAACGGCGTAAAAAGCCCGTGCTTATGCGGTTTTTACAGGGCATTGACAATTTTCACGAAAAAATCACATTCAGTTACTCGTTTGTGCACGCTTGTTGCATTCACCCCCATATGGTCGACAACAGCACCGGCGGGAAGCAGGTGTTTCGCGACAGAAAACAACAGCGGGTCAATGCTTTTCAGGGAAGTGTTAAAACTTTCAAGGGTGACTTTTCCACCCTGAACTCAAGGTTTTAAAACAGTATTGAAGTTGTCAGTTCGGTTACATTCGAACTGTAAATTTGCGACATGGACATAGCAATTTACGACAGGCTCGTAAAGAAGCTGAAAGGATAGATGGGCAAGTATCGCCAATATTGTCAGCGTGATATAAGTTTGCGCCGACACAAAAAAGAAAGAGCCGCCCAGACAAAAATATAGGTGGGACGGCAGTACTCTTCCTAAAACCAAAGGAGCAAATCACGATGCGCGTGATGAAGTGGAGCATGATCGCCCTGGCTGTTTCAGCAGGCACCTCGCAGTTCGCAATGGCGTCCTCTCAGGACGACTCCAAGGGCTTTGTTGAAGACAGTACCTTCAGCATCAACACTCGCCTCCTGAACTTTAGCCGCGACTTCCGTAACAACGACACCGGTAAAAGCCGCGTCGACGAAACCGGCCTGGGCTTCAACGGCCTGTACCAGTCGGGCTTCACCCAAGGCACCATCGGTGTGGGTGTCGACGTGATCGGTCTGTTGGGCGTCAAACTGGACAGCGGCAAGGGTCGTTCCGGCACCGGCCTGTTTCCAACAGGCTCCGACGGTCGCGCTCAAGATGATTACTCCAAAGGCGGCGGCGCAGTTAAGTTCCGTATCTCCGATACGGTCCTGAAAATCGGCGACCAGTACACCACTGCACCTGTATTCGCATCCGATGACAGCCGTCTGCTGCCTGAATTGCCACAAGGTATCTCGCTGACCAGCAACGAGATCAAGGGCCTGAAACTTGAAGGCGGTCACTTCACTTCGAGCGTGGCGCAAGCCCAGACCTACCGCGACAGCCTGGGCCTGACAAAAACTGACTTCATCGGTGGCGTCTACGCCCTGACTCCAGAAGTCAGCGCCAGCCTCTACTACGCGAAGACCGAAGACTACTGGAAGAAAACCTACGCCAACCTGAACTGGACCCATGCGCTTAGCAATGAACAGTCCCTGGCGGTCGACTTCAACATCTACAGCACCAAAAGCGATGGCGCTGGCCTGCAACGGGCTGAGAAGGACGGCACCACCAAACTGGATAACCGTGCCTACAGCTTGCAAGGTGCGTACACCATCCAGGCTCACACCTTTACCCTGGCCTACCAGAAGGTTAGCGGTGACGGTGACTACGGCTACGGCGTAGACGGCGGCGGCACGATCTTCCTTGCCAACTCCATCGCTCGTTCCGACTTCAACGCTGAAGACGAGAAGTCCTTCCAGGCTCGCTACGACCTGAACATGGCGACTTTCGGCGTTCCAGGCCTGAGCTTCATGACTCGCTACGTTAAAGGTACCGGCGCCAACACCGCCGACACTTCGAACGGTAAAGAGTGGGAACGTGACATCGAAGCCAAGTACGTGATCCAGAGCGGCCCAGCCAAAGACCTGAGCCTGCGCGTACGTCAAGCCACTTATCGCTCCAGCGATGGTGTGTACTACGGTTCGGCGTCGATCGACGAACTGCGTCTGATCGCGCAATACCCGCTGAACATCTTGTAATTGGCAGTTTGATTACAACGATGACTTAGGGCCTCGGCCCTAACTAAAAAGCCGCTCACTTGTTTCCAAGTGAGCGGCTTTTTTATTGCAACGTAATCTCAATACCGGGATAACTAGCAAGCTAACTATCTAGTTTAACTACACGCATCAAACCTGACACATCGGACAAGTTTGACACGCAAGTCACACCCTCACTTCGCAGCAGTTTCCTGCATCACGCGAATAACCCGCTGCGGGAACGGAATATCGATCCCCGCACCTTTTAAACGGTCACGCGCCAGTTCATTGAACATGAACATCACGTCCCAGTAATCCGACGTCTTGGTCCAGACTCGCAGGGATACGGTGATTGAACTGTCGCCCAGGGTCGAAACCACGGCTGCCGGTGCAGGATCAGCCAGTACCCGTGGATCCTTGGCCAGTTCCAGCAATACCTCACGCGCTTTCTGCAGGTCGGCTTCATAGTCGACACCCACGTCAAACACCACCTTGCGGGTCGGCTGACGGTTGGTGTTGGTGATGAGGCCGTTGGACAGGCTGCCGTTTGGGATGATCACCGTCTTGTTGTCGCCGGTGCGCAACACGGTGTGAAAGATCTGGATGCTGTCGACGGTACCGGAAGTACCCTGGGCTTCGATCCAGTCACCAATGCGGAACGGACGGAACAACAGAATCAGCACGCCGCCGGCGAAGTTCGCCAGGCTGCCTTGCAATGCCAGACCGATGGCCAGGGTGGCGGCACCGATCGCGGCAACGAACGAGGTGGTTGCCACGCCGATCATCGAGGCCACGTTGACCACCAGCATGACTTTGAGCGCAATGTTCGCAAGGCTGGTAATGAAGTGTTGCAGTGCCAGGTCAGCATTACGCAGGGCCAGCAAACGCCCCACTCGATGGGTCAAGACGTTGATCAGCCACCAACCGATGGCCAGGGTGACCACCGCCAGCAAAAAGCGACTGCCATATTCCATGATCATCGGTAACCACGACTCCGAGGTCTTGATCAGGTGATCCACTTCAGCGTTCAAATCCATCTACATTCTCCTGTTTACCGGATGTGCGGCTTTATTTATGCCCACATAACAAATGAGCCCCGAAGGGCTCAATCGTTTCTGCAGGTTCTGGGCGTGGGACGTCAAAAACGCCCTCAGGTTCCCGACGGGGGGCACTCAGTCGCGGAAGTTATTGAACTGCAGCGGCATGTCGAAAGCCTTGGCACGCAAGGCAGCAATGGCCTCTTGCAAATCGTCACGCTTCTTGCCGGTGATGCGCACCTGCTCGCCCTGGATCGCGGCCTGGACCTTGAGCTTGGCGTCCTTGACGTGAGCGACGATTTTCTTCGCCAGCTCCTTGTCGATGCCCTCTTTGAACACGACTTCCTGCTTCATCAGCTTGCCGGAGGCATATGCGTCCTTGATTTCAAGGCACTGTGCATCGATCTTGCGCTTGACCAGGGACAGCTTGAGGATCTCAATCATCGCTTCAAGCTGGAAATCGGCTTCTGCGGTCAGGTTGACGGTGAGGTCTTTTTCCTTGAACTCGAAGCTGCCCTTGCCCTTCAAGTCATAACGACGATCCAACTCCTTGACGGCGTTCTCGACGGCGTTGGTGAGTTCGTGCTTGTCCAGTTCGGATACCACGTCGAACGACGGCATGTAATTTCTCCAATAAAAAGGGGCGCGGCTCAGTAGAGATGGAGCACGCCCGGGCTAAAATGCCCGGGCATTATAGCGGTTCTTTCGCCTCGTTCACTGCGGGCAGCCTTACGGAGTAAAAACTGATGTCGACCACCTGGCATGTCCTCGGCGCCGGCAGTCTCGGCACGCTGTGGGCCACACGCCTGGCCCGTGCCGGGCTGCCCGTGCGGCTGATCCTGCGGGACCACGCGCGGCTGGCGAGCTATCAGGCGGCCAGCGGCCTGACCCTGGTTGAGCAAGGCGTGGCCCACACCTACCCGGTCGTCGGCGAAACGTCCGACAGTCCGGGGCCAATTCATCGCCTGCTGGTGGCGTGCAAAGCCTACGACGCCCAAGACGCCGTCGCACAGCTTCAACACCGGCTGGCACCCGACGCCGAACTGATCCTGCTGCAAAATGGCCTGGGCAGCCAGGACGCGGTCGCCGCCCAACTTCCCCAAGCCCGCTGTATTTTTGCCTCCAGCACCGAAGGCGCGTTTCGTGAAAGCGACTGGCGGGTGGTGTTTGCCGGCCATGGCTATACCTGGCTGGGGGATGCGAGCCACCCTACCCCGCCGCTCTGGCTGGATGACCTGCAAGCCGCCGGCATTCCCCATGAGTGGAGCACCGACATCCTTACCCGCCTGTGGCGCAAACTGGCCCTGAACTGTGCGATCAACCCGCTGACCGTGCTGTACGAATGCCGCAATGGCGAGCTGCAGGCCCATCAGTGCGAAGTCGCCACCCTGTGCGCCGAACTCGCCGACCTGCTGGAATGCTGCGGACAACCCGCCGCCGCGCAGGATTTGCAGAGTGAAGTGGAACGCGTGATCCAGGCCACCGCGGCCAACTACTCGTCGATGTACCAGGACGTGATCAGTGCCCGGCGCACCGAAATCAGCTACTTGCTCGGCTACGCATGCCAGGCGGCGGCTCGCCATCAACTGACCTTGCCGCACCTGCAACAACTCCAGGTGCGATTGGTACAGCGACTGTCTGCACGCGGATTGCCCAGCGACTGAGGCACGCGCTACCCTGCCTGCTTGTTCCTTTGCAGCGAAAACCTCGATGCCACTGCGCCAGCGTCTCGAAAATCTACCGGTTGGGCAGAAACTGCTGGCGGCCCTGCTGGTTTTGTTGACCACCGTGTTGCTGGTGGCCAACCTGACCTTTATCAGCGCCGCCTACTGGATCTCCCAGGAAAGCATGGCCCCCCAGGCCTTGCAGGCCATCGGCCGGCTGGTGTCCAACCCGTCGCTGGCGGCCGAGGCGCTGGACTCACCGCTCAAGGCGCAAACCCTGCTGGATGAACTGACCAGCTACTCGCCGTTACGGGCCGCCGCCTTATATGACGGCGAAGGCACCCGCCTGGCCCAGTTGCAACACGCCAATCGCCTGCACCTGCCCGACAATTACCGCGAGATTGAAATCTGGCGCGCCACCGAGTTTCGCAGCAATCAAGTGATCACCATTCCCCGTGCCGGCCAACCGTCCGGGCATTTACTGCTGGTGGCCAGCAGCGAACTGCCGGTGGCCTTCTACACCGGGACGTTCACCGCCAGCCTGGGTATCCTGATTTTCAGTGTGCTGCTGTGGCTGGTGATTGCCCGGCAGATCAAGCGCCTGATTACCCGGCCGATCCATGAACTGGAAGAGTTGTCGCGCCAGGTCACCCGGGAAGAGAACTACGCCCTGCGCGCCGGTCGCGGCAACCACGACGAAATCGGCAGCCTCGCCGAAGCCTTCAACACCATGCTTTCGCGCATCGAAGCCCGCGAGCAGCAGCTCAAGCGCGCGCGGGACGATTCCCAGGCCGCCTACGATCAAGCCCAGGGCCTGGCGGAAGAAACCCGCCACACCAACCGCAAGCTGGAGCTGGAAGTCCAGGTGCGCAGCAAGATCGAGAAAAAGCTCACCGGGTTCCAGAATTACCTCAACAGCATCATCGACTCGATGCCCTCGGCGCTGATCGCCCTCGACGAGCAGCTCTACGTCACCCAATGGAACCAGGAGGCCAGCGCACTTTCCGGCACCCGTCTGGATGAGGCGCTGAACCAGCCGATCTTCCTCGCCTTCCAGCCGCTCAAGCCCTTCCTGCCGCAGATCAAGGCCACGGTGGAGCAACACACCGTGGAGCGGATCGAGCGGGTGACCTGGGTCAAGGATGACGAGCCCAAGCACTACGCCCTGACGTTCTACCCGCTGATGGGTGGTGCCGGGCGCGGTGTGGTCATCCGGATCGACGACATCACCCAGCGCCTGTCCCTGGAAGAAATGATGGTGCAGTCGGAGAAGATGCTCTCGGTCGGCGGCCTGGCCGCCGGCATGGCCCACGAAATCAACAACCCGCTCGGGGCGATCCTGCATAACGTGCAGAACATCCGCCGCCGGCTGTCGCCGGAGCTGCCAAAAAACCTCGAGCATGCCGAACAGGTGGGCATCGAGCTGGAAACAGTGAACCGCTACCTGCAAAGCCGCGAAGTGCCGCAGTTGCTCGACGGCATCCAGCAAGCCGGCGCCCGGGCGGCGAAAATCGTCACCCACATGCTCAGCTTCAGCCGCCGCAGCAATCGCCAGATGGCACCCTGCGATCTACCGGCGCTGATTGACCAGGCGGTGGAAATTGCAGGCAACGATTTCGACCTCACCGTCGGCTTCGACTTCAAGGGCCAGGCGATCATCCGCCAGTTCGACCCGCAGTTGGGCCCGGTGCCCGGCACCGCCAACGAACTGGAACAGGTACTGCTCAACCTGCTGAAAAACGCCGCCCAGGCGATTCATCAGCGCGAAGATGACAGCGAGCCCGGGCGTATCATCCTGCGTACCCGGCTGAACCCGCCGTGGGCGGAAATCCAGGTGGAAGACAACGGCATCGGCATGAGCGAGAACGTGCGCAAGCGCACCTTCGAACCGTTTTTCACCACCAAGGAGATCGGCCAGGGCACCGGGCTCGGGTTGTCGGTGTCGTATTTCATCATCACCAACAACCACAAGGGGCAGATGGAAGTCCATTCCACCCTCGGCCAGGGCACCTGCTTCACCTTGCGCCTGCCCCTGGCCGGCAGCCAATTGCCACCTAACGAACTCACTCAACTGGAGCGCTAACCATGGGCTTTCGCCTGTCGAAAATTTACACCCGTACCGGCGACAAGGGCGAAACCGGCCTGGGCGACGGCCGCCGCGTACCCAAGGACCATCCACGGGTGGAGGCGATTGGCGAAGTGGATGCGTTGAACAGCCAGCTTGGTTTGTTGTTGGCAGGCCTGGAGGAACAGAGCGGGCAGCACCCGGCGCTGAAGGATGTGATCGAGGTGCTTACGCCCTGCCAGCATCGACTGTTCGACCTGGGCGGTGAGTTGGCCATGCCGGTGTACAAAGCGCTGAATGCGGCAGAAGTCGACCGTTTGGAAGCCGCGATTGATCGCTGGAATGAAGAGGTCGGGCCGCTGGAAAACTTCATTTTGCCGGGTGGTTCGGCGCTGATTGCCCAGGCTCATGTGTGCCGTAGCCTGGCCCGCAGCGCGGAGCGGCGGTGTCAGCACCTGAATGCGGTGGAACCGTTGGAAGGCGTAGGGTTGGCGTATATCAACCGGCTGTCGGACTTGCTGTTTGTGGCAGCACGAGTGATTGCCAAGCGTCAGGGTGTTGCGGAGATTTTGTGGCAAGCGGCCGCGAAGCCGCACTGATGCTTACTGACTGATTGAGACTTGTGGCGAGGGAGCTTGCTCCCTCGCCACAACAAGCGCCCCGGCCTGGTCCTTAAACCTCAGACCAGAACGCCCGAATCCCTGCCACACCTTGAGCACCGGCTTCCCACGCCTTTTCCAGCTCGGCAGGCCCAACCCCACCGAGCAGGAACACCGGCTTGCTGAAGCCGCTGATCAACTGCTGCGCCTGCTCCCAACCCAACGGCTGGGCATCCGGATGCGTCTGGGTCGGCTGCACCGGCGACAACGTCACGAAATCCACGTCCATCAATTCCGCCAACGCCAATTCCTCAGCATTGTGGCAAGACGCCGCCAACCAGCGGTCCTTGGGCAAAGGTCGCCCCTTGCTGGCGTACTTGCGCAGTTGCGCCGAGGTCATGTGCCAGCCAGCTGCGGGAAAATCCCCCAGCCATTCAAACGGCCCTTTCAGCATCAATTGCGCCTTGCCCGCACACAGGCCTACGGCGTCCACCGCCAGGTCGCGGTACTTGGGGTCGTAACCGTTGGGGGCACGCAACTGAACCAGCTTGATGCCGCCAGCGATGGCTTTTTGAATGCCGCGCAACAGCACGGGGGTTTCCAGCTCACCCGGGGTGATCAGGTAGTGCGCCGGCAAACGCGCCGCCGCAACGATCGGCGCATTGGCCGCCGGAAACTCGTAGTTCGGCAGGTCCCGCGGGGCGACCCATTCAAGCGGCTGCCCTTCGGCACCGTGGGGTTCGCCGGTAAAGGCCGAGACTTCCCAGACATCCAGCAACACCTGTTTGTCCGGGTAATCGTGCTGCACCTGGATCAACGGACGAGCCGTTGTGACCTGGATACCCAGCTCTTCCTGCAACTCACGGGACAGCGCGGTAGCGACCGACTCATCGGCCTCCACCTTGCCACCGGGAAACTCCCAGAGGCCGCCCTGATGCTGGGTATCGGCGCGGCGCGCCAGCAGAATCCTGCCGTCGACACCCCGGATGACCGCTGCTGCTACATGAACTCGTTTCACCGCACTATTTCCTCTGAATCGGTTTGAAGACCAGCCTGGTGTCAGGTGCGGTATTCCGCGTTGATCTTCACGTACTCGTGGGACAGGTCAGTGGTCCAGATGGTTTCGCTGCACTCACCGCGACCCAATTCGATACGGATAGTGATTTCTTCCTGCTGCATCACCGCAGAACCCTGGGCTTCGGTGTACGTCTCGGCACGGGCGCCACGGCTGGCGATGCACACCTCGCCGAGGAACACGTCGATCTTGCTCACGTCCAGGTTCGGCACACCGGCACGGCCAACAGCGGCCAGGATACGGCCCCAGTTCGGGTCGGAGGCAAACAGCGCAGTCTTGATCAATGGCGAGTGAGCCACGGTGTAGCCCACATCCAGGCATTCCTGGTGATTGCCGCCACCGTTGACTTCAACCGTCACAAACTTGGTGGCGCCTTCGCCGTCGCGCACGATGGCCTGGGCCACGTCCATGCACACTTCGAATACGGCCTGCTTCAACGCCGCGAAATACGCGCCGTTGGACGAGGTGATTTCCGGCAGGTCGGCCTTGCCGGTAGCGATCAACATGCAGCAGTCGTTGGTCGACGTGTCGCCGTCGATGGTGATGCGGTTGAACGACTTGTTGGCGCCGTCGAGCATCAGGTTTTGCAGCACGTCACGGGATACTTTGGCGTCAGTGGCGATGTAGCCAAGCATGGTCGCCATGTTCGGGCGAATCATGCCGGCGCCTTTGCTGATGCCGGTCACGGTGATGGTCACGCCTTCGTGCACAAACTGGCGGCTCGCGCCTTTGGGCAGAGTGTCGGTGGTCATGATGCCGGTGGCCGCAGCCGCCCAGTTATCCACCGACAGGTCATCCAGTGCCGCTTGCAGCGCGCCTTCGATTTTCTCTACCGGCAGCGGCTCACCGATCACGCCGGTGGAATACGGCAGCACCTGGCTGGCATCAACGCCAGTCAGTTCGGCCAGCTTGGCGCAGGTGCGGGCAGCGGCGGCCAGCCCAGGCTCGCCGGTGCCGGCGTTGGCATTGCCGGTGTTGGTCAGCAGGTAACGCACCGGGCCTTCAACCCGCTGCTTGGCCAAAATCACCGGTGCCGCGCAAAACGCGTTCAGGGTGAACACACCCGCGACGGTCGAGCCTTCGGCACAGCGCATCACCACCACATCCTTGCGCCCCGGGCGTTTGATGCCGGCCGAAGCAATACCGAGTTCAAAACCGGCAACCGGGTGCAACGTGGGCAAAGGACCAAGACCAACAGCCATGAATGCGCTCCTAAAAATAGTGGATGTGTGACCCGTCGCTATCGACGGTGACAAAATGGCAAAACGCCGCGACGGCTGATGCCGGTCGCGGCGCGGGGTGTTGCAGCGTCAGGCGAAAATCTTAGTTGATTTCGCCGTGGCAGTGTTTGAACTTCTTGCCCGAACCGCACCAGCACAGCTCGTTGCGGCCCAGCTTCTGCTCGTTGCGCACCGGGGCCTGGGCCAGGGCCACATCGACCTCTTCACCCAATACTTCCGGAGCCTCAAGACCAGGCGCTTCGTCATGCTGGAACTGCATGCGCGCAGCCAGTGCCTCGGCTTCCTGACGCAGGCGAGCTTCTTCCTCGATCGGGTCTTCGCGACGCACCTGAACGTGGGACAGCACACGAATCGAATCGCGCTTGATCGAATCCAGCAGCTCGGAGAACAGCGTGAACGACTCGCGCTTGTACTCCTGCTTCGGGTTCTTCTGAGCGTAGCCACGCAGGTGGATGCCGTGACGCAGGTGGTCCATGGTCGACAGGTGGTCTTTCCACAGGTCGTCCAGCACGCGCAGTACGATTTGCTTCTCGAAGGTGCGCAGTGCTTCGGCACTCGCCTGCTCTTCTTTTTCGTTGTAGGCGGCCAGCAGCTCGGTCATGAGCTTCTCGCGCAGGGTTTCTTCGTACAGGTGGTCGTCTTCGTCGAGCCATTGCTGGACCGGCAAGTCGACACCGAAGTCGCTCTTCAACGCCGCTTCCAGACCCGCAACATCCCACTGCTCAGGCAGCGACTGTGGAGGAATGTGTGCGCTGACCGTGGCGTTGAGCACGTCCTGGCGGAAATCGGCAATGGTCTCGCCGATGTTGGTGGCGGCCAACAAACTGTTACGCATGTGATAAATCACTTTACGCTGTTCGTTGTTGACGTCATCGAACTCGAGCAATTGCTTACGAATGTCGAAGTTGCGGCCTTCTACCTTGCGCTGGGCCTTCTCGATGGCGTTGGTCACCATGCGGTGTTCAATCGCTTCACCGGACTGCATGCCCAGGGCTTTCATGAAGTTCTTCACCCGGTCAGAGGCGAAGATGCGCATCAGGCTGTCTTCCAGGGACAGGTAGAAGCGGCTGGAACCGGCGTCACCCTGACGACCGGCACGACCACGCAGCTGGTTGTCGATACGGCGCGATTCGTGACGCTCGGAAGCAATCACCTGCAAGCCACCGGACTCCAGCACTTGCTGGTGACGCTTCTGCCAGTCGGCCTTGATCTGCGCGATCTGCTCAGGCGTCGGGTCTTCCAGGGACGCGACTTCCACTTCCCAGTTACCGCCCAACAGGATGTCGGTACCACGACCGGCCATGTTGGTGGCGATGGTCAGTGCTCCTGGGCGACCGGCCTGGGCGATGATTTCCGCTTCTTTTTCGTGGAACTTGGCGTTGAGAACCTTGTGCTCGATGCCTTCCTTGTTCAGCAAGCCCGACATGTGCTCGGAAGTTTCGATGGTGGCCGTACCCACCAGCACAGGACGGCCCTGGGCCATGCATTCCTTGATGTCGGCGACGATTGCAGCGTATTTCTCGTCGGCGGTCAGGAACACCAGGTCGTTGAAGTCTTTACGCGCCAGCGGTTTGTTCGGCGGGATAACCATCACCGACAGACCGTAGATCTGGTGGAATTCGAACGCTTCGGTGTCGGCTGTACCGGTCATGCCGGACAGTTTGTTGTACAGACGGAAGTAGTTCTGGAAGGTGGTCGAGGCCAGGGTCTGGCTTTCAGCCTGGATGTTCAGGACTTCCTTGGCTTCGATCGCCTGGTGCAGGCCTTCCGACAAACGGCGACCCGGCATGGTACGACCGGTGTGTTCGTCGACCAGTACGACCTGGCCGTCCTGCACGATGTATTCGACGTTGCGATGGAACAGCTTGTGCGCGCGCAGGCCGGCATACACGTGGGTCAACAGGCCCAGGTTGTGCGCCGAGTACAGGCTCTCGCCTTCAGCCAGCAGGCCGATCTGGGTCAGCATGTCTTCGACGAACTGGTGACCGGCTTCGTTGAGCTCGACCTGACGGGTCTTCTCGTCGATGGTGAAGTGACCTTCTTTGGTCACCACGCCTTCCACTTCCTCGATATGTTGCTCGAGGCGCGGGATCAGCTTGTTGATCTCGGTGTACAGGCGCGAGCTGTCCTCCGCCTGACCAGAGATGATCAGCGGGGTACGGGCTTCGTCGATCAGGATGGAGTCGACTTCGTCGATCACGGCAAAATTGAGTTCGCGCTGGAATTTTTCTTCCATGCTGAACGCCATGTTGTCGCGTAGGTAGTCGAAACCGAATTCGTTGTTGGTACCGTAGGTGATGTCGGCAGCGTAGGCGGCGCGCTTCTCTTCCGGCGGCTGGAACGGCGTGACAACGCCGACGGTCAGGCCGAGGAATTCATACAGCGGGCGCATCCAGTTGGCATCCCGGCGAGCCAGGTAGTCGTTCACCGTCACAACGTGCACGCCCTTGCCGGACAGTGCATTGAGGTAAACGCCCAGGGTTGCCACCAGGGTCTTGCCTTCACCGGTACGCATTTCGGCAATCATGCCTTCATGCAAGGTCATGCCGCCGATCAACTGAACGTCGAAGTGGCGCATGCCCATGACACGCTTGCCGGCTTCACGGGCGACCGCAAAGGCTTCGGGAAGCAGCTTGTCGAGGGTTTCACCTTTGGCTATGCGGGCCTTGAACTCTTCGGTCTTGGCGCGCAATTGCTCGTCCGAAAGGGCAACCATCTGCTCTTCGAAGGCATTGACCAGCTGCACCGTCTTGAGCATGCGTTTGACTTCGCGCTCATTCTTGCTTCCAAAAAGTTTCTTTAACAAAGGCGCAAACATATCGGCAGGTTCTTCCACACATAGGGATGGAGGGCGCCCCGTGAGTCGCCCGAGCAGCCCTCACGGCCGCATGCGAACGAGCATTCTACCCGGAAACGTGGGTGAGGAAAGTGGCGTTATTCCACGATGCTGGCACGGCGCTCTTGGAGGGCTTGTTTAAAATAAGGGCTTTTTGCTGAACTTCAACCCATTCGGGTAATAAGTTACTCGTTGATTTAATGGATAAACTGCCGGTAATGCAATGGCCGCGGCGTCGCAGACGCTTTCTGCTACCATGGCCTCTCTGTTACTTAAGGTGTCTAGTCATGGCATTTCGCCCTCTTACGGCCCGTGCTCCCGCCGTGTTGCTTCGCGAAGCCAAGCCTTTAAAAGCCATCTTTGGCCATGCGCAACGCCTTGGTCATTTGCAACGCCTGGTAGAAAGCCAACTGCAACCCGCCGCCCGCGAACACTGCCATGTGGCTTCGTGGCGCGAAGGCAATCTGCTGCTGATCGTCACCGACGGCCATTGGGCGACGCGCCTGCGCTATCAGCAAAAACGCTTGCAGCGCCAATTGATGGCCTTCGACGAATTCGCCAGCCTGACGCGCATCCAGTTCAAGGTGCAGCCGCCGACCGTGCAGCAAGGTGCAGCGGGTCATACCATGGACTTGTCGGAGATTGCGGCCGAAACCATTCAGGCCACGGCAGACGGGATTACCGATCCGAACTTGCGCGCTGCGCTGGAGCGCCTGGCCGCTCACGCCAAACCGAAGGCGTGAGGGCGAGCGACTCCCCTGCTTTACTTACGCTTGCTGCCACCCAACAACGAGCCCAGTAACCCTCGCACCAACTGCCGGCCCATCTGATTGGCCGCCTGCTGCATCGCGGATTTCAGCGCCTTGCCGGCCGTGGTGCCAAGGAACGCACCGGCCTTGTCGGTGAAACTCGGTTCTTCAGCGGCGGGCGCCGCCTCCTCTTGCGGCCCCAAGTCCTTGCGCGCCATCAACACTTCGTACGCCGACTCCCGATCAATCGGTTTGTCATAACGCCCCAACAACGGCGAACTGGCAATCAATGCCGCCCGCTCGGCTTCGCTCAACGGCCCGATCCGCGATTGCGGCGGTGCCACGAGTACGCGCTGGACTACTTCAGGCGTCCCCTTTTCCTGCAAGGTTCCCACCAACGCCTCACCGGTACCCAGCTCGGTCAGCACCGCCAACGCATCAAACGCCGGATTCGGACGGAAACCATCGGCCACTGCCCGCAGGGACTTCTGCTCTTTGGTGGTAAACGCCCGCAACCCGTGCTGGATACGCAAGCCCAGTTGTGCCAGCACGGTGTCCGGCAGGTCACCCGGAGACTGGGTGACGAAATACACGCCGACACCTTTCGAACGAATCAACCGCACCACCTGTTCCAGGCGATCCTGCAGAGCCTTGGGGGTGTCGGCGAACAACAAATGCGCCTCATCGAAAAACAGCGCCAGCAGTGGCTTGTCGGCATCGCCGCGTTCCGGCAGTTGCTCGAACAATTCGGCCAACAGCCAGAGCAGGAAGGTCGCGTACACCTTCGGCGCGTCATGCACCAGGCGGCTGGCGTCCAGCAGATGAATGCGCCCGCGGCCGTCACTGGCCGGTTGCAGGATATCTTCCAGTTGCAGGGCCGGCTCGCCGAACAACGCTTCGGCACCCTGCTGCTCCAGCACCGCCAAACGCCGCAACAGGGCCTGGCTTGAGCCCGTGGTCATCAAGGCCGCATCTTCCCCCAGCAACTCCGGGTGGTAGCGCAGATGATTCAGCAGGGCCTTCAGGTCCTTGAGGTCCAGCAACAACAGCCCCTCGCGGTCGGCCACCTTAAAGGTGGCGTAGAGGGCCGATTGCTGGCTGTCAGTAAGTTCCAGCAGGCTGCCGAGCAACAGCGGGCCCATTTCACTGATGGTGGTGCGTAATGGATGACCGGACTGGCCGTGAATATCCCACAACGTCACCGGATAAGCCTTGGGCGCGTAATTAAGGAAAGGCATGCCGGCAATCCGCTCGGCGACCTTGCCCTGAGGGTTGGCTGCGGCGCCCAGGCCACACAGGTCGCCCTTGATGTCGGCGGCGAATACCGCGACGCCGGCATCGCTGAAGGCTTCTGCCAGGCGCTGCAAGGTGACGGTCTTGCCCGTACCGGTGGCGCCCGCGATCAGGCCATGGCGGTTGGCCAGGCGCATCGACTGGGCGATCGGCTGGCCTTTGAGATCTGCACCAATAATGAGTTGCGAGGAGTCAGGCATTTTGTCACCCATGGTTAATCTTTAGCACTGCATGGTCGATACAGTTAACGCGAGAGACCCAAAAAGTCTTAGAAAAAATGGGCCGGATAATTCCTGCAGGAGCAGATGGAAATATCACACTTTTTTTGACGCAGCCATTTTGTACGCCCCAAAAGGACGTGCATCGGATATTAAGACCATAGCGGACCCCACAAGCCATGAATAAAAATCTGCGTTTCAGCCATAAAATCCTGCTTGCCGCCGCTCTTGTCGTCATTGCCGCCTTTGCGTTGTTTACCCTCTACAACGACTACTTGCAGCGTAATGCGATTCGCGACGATCTGAACAACTACCTGCATGAAATGGGCGATGTCACCGCCAGCAATATCCAGACCTGGCTCGCCGGGCGCATTGTGCTGATAGAAAGCGCCGCGCAGAACATCGCCATCAACCCTGATTCAAGCACCGTCGCCAGCCTGCTGGAACAGAAAGCCCTGACGTCTTCATTCATGGCGACTTACCTGGGCGACAGCAAAGGCGGCTTCGTGATCCGCCCCGACACCAAGATGCCCGACGGCTTCGACCCGCGTGTGCGCCCCTGGTACACGGGGGCCCAGAGCAGCAACGGCTCGACCCTGACCGAACCCTATATTGATGCAGCCACCGGCCAGTTGATCATTTCCATTGCCACCCCCAGCAGCAAAGCGGGCCAGAGTGTCGGCGTAGTGGGTGGCGACCTGAGCCTGCAAACCCTGGTGGACAATATCGGCGCCCTGAACTTCGGCGGCATGGGTTATGCCTTCCTGGTCAGCGCCGACGGTAAAGTACTGGTACACCCCGACAAGAGCCTGGTGATGAAGACCCTGGCCGACGTCTATCCAAACACTACCCCCAAGATCAGCAGCGACTTCAGCGAAGTCGAGGTTAACGGCAAGTCCCGCATCGTCACCTTTACCCCGATCAAGGGCCTGCCATCGGTGAACTGGTACCTCGGCCTGTCGGTGGATAAAGACAAATCCTTCGCCATGCTCAGCGAATTCCGCACCTCGGCGATCATTGCCACGATTATCGCGGTGGTTATCATCATCGCCCTGCTGGGCATGCTGATCCGCATCCTGCTGCAGCCACTGCACGTCATGACCCGCGCCATGGAGGACATTGCCGACGGCGAAGGCGACCTGACTCGCCGCCTGACCATCCAGAACCATGACGAGTTCGGTGTGCTGGGCAGCGCGTTCAATCGCTTTGTGGAACGGATTCACACCTCGATTCGCGAAGTGTCCTCGGCCACCGAGCAGGTCAATGAAGTGGCCCTGCGGGTGGTCAGCGCCTCCAACTCCTCAATGGTCAACTTCGACGAGCAGGCCAATCGCACCAACAGCGTCGCCGCTGCCATCAACGAACTGGGGGCCGCCGCCCAGGAAATCGCCCGCAACGCCGCGCAAGCCTCCAGCCAGGCCAGCGATGCCCGGCACCTGGCAGAAGACGGTCAGCAGGTGGTGGAGCGCAATATCAAGGCGATGAACCAGCTGTCGCAGATGATCAGCGCTTCCAGCACCAATATCGAAGCGCTTAACAGCAAGACGGTGAACATCGGGCAAATCCTGGAAGTGATCACCAGCATTTCCCAGCAAACCAACCTGCTGGCTCTCAACGCGGCGATTGAAGCCGCACGAGCCGGGGAAGCCGGGCGCGGGTTCGCGGTAGTGGCCGATGAAGTGCGCAACCTGGCACATCGCACCCAGGAGTCGGCGCAACAGGTGCAAAAGATGATCGAGGAGTTGCAGGTGGGCGCCCGGGATTCGGTCAGTACCATGAGCGAGAGCCAGCGTCACAGCCAGGACAGCGTGGAAATCGCCAACCTCGCGGGCGAGCGCCTGAACAGCGTGACCCTGCGCATCGGTGAAATTGACGGCATGAACCAGTCGGTCGCCACCGCCACCGAGGAACAGACCTCCGTGGTGGAGTCGATCAACATGGACATAACCGAGATCAACACCCTCAATCAGGAAGGCGTGGAAAACCTGCATTCAACGTTACGGGCCTGCTCCGACCTGGAACAGCAGGCGGCACGCTTGAAACAATTGGTGGGCAGTTTCCGGATCTGATCCAGCAGGCTCAGTTGCTGCCTTGCGCAGCGGCTGACGCCTTTTCTTCCGGCGATTCAGATGTGTCCTGCAGCCGTTCCCACAACTCGACGGCGCCAGGAAACTCGGTGCCGTCCTCGCTGCTCAGGTCATCCGGGTCATATCGACTCAAACAGCCCTCTCCCAGCGTCGCGGGGGCTTTGGACGTGGCTTTATCCAATGGATCGCTCATTCTCCACTCCTCACCTGTTGCCAAAGAAAAAGGGCCTGTAGCGATTTAACGCCCAGGCCCTTCATTCTTCAATCAAAACGCTTCAATCAGAACACGACGGTCTTGTTGCCGTGCACCAATACCCGGTCTTCCAGGTGATAGCGCAGGCCACGGGCCAGCACCATCTTCTCGACGTCACGGCCAAAACGCACCATGTCTTCGATGCTGTCGCTATGGCTGACGCGCACTACGTCCTGCTCGATGATCGGACCGGCGTCCAACTCTTCGGTGACGTAATGGCACGTTGCGCCGATCAGCTTCACACCTCGCAGGGATGCCTGGTGATACGGCTTGGCGCCCACAAACGACGGGAGGAAGCTGTGGTGAATGTTGATCACCTTGCCAGCGTACTCACTGCACAGTTCCGGCGGCAGGATCTGCATGTAGCGCGCCAGTACCACGACGTCCGCGTCGTGCTGCTTGACCAGGCGCGAGACCTCGTTGAATGCCGGCTCCTTGTCCTGCGGGTTGACCGGGACGTGGTAATACGGGATGCCGTGCCACTCGACCATGCTGCGCAGGTCGTCATGGTTGGAAATCACGCAGGAGATCTCGCAGTCCAGCTCGTCGCTGTGCCAGCGGTGCAGCAAGTCAGCCAGGCAGTGGGACTCACGGCTGGCCATCAGGACCACGCGTTTTTTCTGTTCCGTGTCGGTGATGCGCCAGGTCATCGAGAACTCTTCAGCGATCGGCGCAAATGCCTCGCGAAATGCCTCCAGGCCAAAGGGCAGCGTATCGGCACGGATTTCGTGACGCATGAAAAACCAGCCGCTGAGATTGTCCGAGTGATGGCTTGCTTCGGTGATCCAGCCGTTGTGGGAAGCCAGAAAGTTACTGACCTTGGCAACGATGCCAACCCGGTCCGGGCAAGCAATCACCAGCCGAAAAGTGCGCATTAGGGGGAAACTCCAGAACTTCGCAAAGGTCGCCATTCTAGCGATTGCGCAGAAAAACTGCAGTATTCCTCAACGCTTATTCTGATAGCGAGCGTCAGCCCTGCCCCTTAATAGCGTAAGGTTTTACCCACTATATGTGTGCAAACGCGTGGACTCCGGCAGTAAGCCAAGACTTAACGAGAGTATCTTTAGGGCTTAACCCTTACTAATTAACTCAATTCCACGCTTTTGCCACAAACAACCAAAGTAAATTACATAAATGCGGTCTTAAATGTTTACTTGGACAAACCGTCTGACTATTATTGGGCCACTATCCCCTTTCACCCCAGCGCCCTACATAAGGTAGTCCCCATGTCCCTGATCAACGAATACCGCGCCACCGAAGAAGCTATCAAAGAGCTGCAAGCCCGTTTGAAGAACCTGTCCCAAGACGACAAACTGCAAACCGAGCTGGAATTCGAAGGCAAATTGCGCACCCTGATGGGCGAATACTCCAAATCCCTGCGTGACATCATCGCGCTGCTGGATCCAGAGTCGAAAGTTAAGGCTCCACGTGGCGCCGTAAAAACTACCGGCACCAAGCGTGCTCGCAAGGTTAAACAATACAAAAACCCGCATAACGGCGAAGTGATTGAAACCAAAGGTGGCAACCACAAGACTCTGAAAGAGTGGAAAGCCAAGTGGGGCGGCGACGTGGTTGAAGGCTGGGCTACCCTGCTGGGCTAAGCCTCGTCAGGACGCTGCGTGATTCGCAACGCAATAAAAAACGCCAGCTTGCTGGCGTTTTTTATTGTCCGCGTTTTACTCGGGAGCCGACGACAGGCTCATCCGAGTCGCTAAAGAGTCAACATATTCCTGCCACTCATCAAGCACCTGCCGCTGAAACGGTGTAGCACTAACAGCCAACTCAAGACGCGCCTGTTTGAAATCCTCGAGGGTGTTTGGAGCTCCCCATTGCGGGTCTGACAAACGTTGCTGACAGAAAACTCTCCAGCGTTGTTGCTCCTCACTATTCAAGGTTTCGGGAAAGTTACGGGCGCGATAGCGAAATAATAATTCAGGCAAACGTTCATCATCGAACGGCCACTGCTGCCGTGCTAGTTGCTCAGGCTCGGCGACTCTCACTTGTTCACATAAACGTCGATCCCGATCACCGATAAAACCATCGTATAGCTGCTGCTCCGGATCGGCGCTCGACGCAAAATCTTCCTCAGCGTAAATCGCCGCTAATTTATCGCGCCATAGTTCTTGTGCGTCGCTTAGCCGCAGGGCACGGGCAGCGTACTCATCCATATCCAGTTGCAGACGCTCACGGTCTTGCGCCCGAAGCACACTTAACGGCGCGACCACCGGGCAACGATTGATGTGCAACAACTTGAGCGGCACCGGCAACTGACCTTCGGCAAGGTCGTCACGGCGGGTGTATAGACGCTGGCGCAAGGTATCGGCGTCCTCGTCCAGCAACTCCTGGGGATCAAGCCCCAGGTCGCAGACAATCAACGCATTGCGATTGCGTGGATGCCAGGCCAACGGCAGCACCACACCCAGGTAATGACGCTCGGCAGAAAAACGACCGGAAATGTGCACCATCGGCTGCAACAAGCGCACCTGGTCCATGACCCGCTGCTTGCTGCGCAATTGAAACAACCAGTCGTAAAGCTTGGGCTGCTTCTCGCGGACCAACCGGGCCAGGGCGATGGTGGCACGTACATCGGACAAGGCATCGTGGGCCTGCCCGTGATCGATGCCATTGGCGGCGGTCAATCGCTCAAGCTTGAGGGTGACGCGCCCGTCCTGTTCCGGCCAGACGATCCCGTCCGGGCGCAGGGCGTAGGCGGTGCGTACCACGTCGATCAGGTCCCAGCGGCTGTTACCGCCTTGCCATTCCCGGGCATAAGGATCAAAAAAGTTGCGGTACAAACTGTAGCGCGTCATCTCATCGTCAAAACGCAAGGTGTTATAGCCGGCCCCGCAGGTGCCGGGCGCCGCCAGCTCTGCGTGCACCCGGGTCATGAAGTCGGCTTCGGCCAGGCCCTTCTCCGCCAGTACGCCGGGGGTGATGCCGGTAATCGCGCACGCCGCCGGGTGCGGCAGGATATCGTCGCTGGGCTGGCAGTAGAGGTTGACGGGCGGCCCGACCTCGTTGAGCTCAAGGTCGGTGCGAATGCCGGCTACCTGCAGCGGGCGGTCGGTACGCGGGTTGATGCCGGTGGTTTCATAGTCGTACCAGAAAATGGTGGTCACGGGCTATTCCTGTGCTGAAGACCGCCAAAGTCTAGGCGCTTGAAGGTACCGGGGGCCAGCGCTGTGTTCACTGTACAAACATTCAGTAAATCGTTGAGTGGTTGCTTCCACCGTCGACACTGCTAGCATCCGTGTTTCCAACCCCGCCGCTGCCGCCGCCCAGGCGCCAGCGCTGCACTGCCAAGGACCGCGATGCCACCTGCGCCACTGGATACCCGCTACCAGATCGAGACCCCGGAGGGCATCGACCTGCCCCTGCGCCCCGCCGGGCTGCTGGTACGCTCGCTGGCGTTTGCCTTCGACCTGGGGTTGCGCGGCCTGATTCTCGGCATCCTGTTCATCGCGCTGGCCTTTCTCGGCAACCTGGGCATTGGCCTGGGTTCGCTGCTGCTGTTCCTCGTCAGTTGGTGGTACATGGTGCTGTTCGAAGTGCTCAACCAGGGCTGCTCGCCCGGCAAGCAGATCATGGGCCTGCGGGTGGTGCAGGACGATGGCACGCCCATCGGCTGGTCCGCCTCGCTGGTCCGCAACCTGCTGCGCTTTGTCGACATGCTGCCCTTCGGCTACTTCCTCGGCGCCWTCAGTTGCCTGCAACACCCCCACTTCAAGCGCCTGGGCGACCTCGCAGCCGGGACCCTGGTGATCTACCGCGAACAAGCGCTTTCCCGTCCGCAAGT
Organism: Pseudomonas sp. 1912-s; assembly: GCF_029269205.1. Classification (NCBI taxonomy): domain Bacteria; kingdom Pseudomonadati; phylum Pseudomonadota; class Gammaproteobacteria; order Pseudomonadales; family Pseudomonadaceae; genus Pseudomonas; species Pseudomonas sp. 1912-s. The sequence continues at coordinate 48,239 of NZ_JARIXR010000027.1, forward strand.
ACCGCAAGCCCCGGCACTGCGCCTGCCGTTCGCCCTTGAACTGAGCGAGCAACGGGCCATTCTCGGCTTCGCCGAACGCCAGGGCGAACTGTCCACGGAACGGGTCAGCGAACTGGCTGCGATCCTGGCCACGCCCCTGCAAGTCTCCCCTGCCCGCGCCGTGGCGGAACTCAATGGCGTGGCCCGCGGATTGTTGGGGCCAGCATGAAGCAGAGTCTTTTCGAAAGCCGCCACCAGCCACAATGGCAAGCCTTTGCCACACAGCTGACACAGCTGGAAAAAGGCCAAGCCAGGCACACCGATTTCGCCGACTTCCCTCATCAATACCGGCAGCTGTGCCAGCACCTGGCCCTGGCACAGGAGCGCGGCTACAGCAGCTACCTGGTTGACCCGCTGCAGCAACTGGCCTTGCGTGGCCATCAACAGTTGTATCGACATCGCAGCCAACTGGGAGCAAACGTGCTGGGCTTCCTGCTGGCCGACTTCCCCAGGCTGGTTCGCGCGCAATGGCCATTTGTGCTGGCCGCCAGCCTGCTGTTCTTTGGCAGCCTGATCGGCATCGCCTTGCTGGTGTACCTGTTTCCGGACCTGATCTACAGCATCGTCAGCCCGCAACAAGTGGCCGAGATGCAGGGCATGTACGATCCCGATGCCAGCCGGTTGGGCCGGGCAGCCGAACGCGCCTCAAGCGAAGACTGGATGATGTTCGGCTACTACGTCATGCACAACATCGGTATCGCCTTCCAGACCTTTGCCGCCGGGCTGCTGTTCGGCCTGGGCAGCGTATTTTTCCTGTTCTTCAACGGCCTGATAATCGGTGCCGTTGCCGGGCACCTGACACAAATCGGCTATGGCCAGACCTTCTGGTCGTTTGTGATTGGCCATGGTGCCTTCGAACTCAGCGCCATTGCCCTGGCCGGCGCAGCAGGCCTGCAACTGGGCTGGGCATTGATTGCACCGAGGCAACTGACAAGAGGCGAATCCCTGCGACTGGCTGCGCGCAAAAGCGTGCAAATGATTTGTGGGGTGATGGTGTTTCTGCTGATCGCCGCGTTTATCGAAGCGTATTGGTCCTCAACCACTGCCGTGGCACCGTGGATCAAGTACCTGGTGGGCGCCGCGCTGTGGTTGCTGATGGCTGCCTACCTGCTGTTTGCCGGACGGAATCGCCATGCGCCTGAGTGACGCCAGCGTCGTGATCCGCCCGCGTACCTCGTGGGAAGCCATGGACCTCGGCATCCTGCTGGCCCGCGAACACCGACTGCTGCTGATGAGCAGTTGGGCCATCGTGACCTTGCCGGTCTTCGCCCTGTTCAGCGTGCTGCTGTGGAACCACCCCTCCACCGCGCTGTTGCTGTTCTGGTGGTTGAAACCCGCCTTCGACCGCCTGCCACTGTATATCCTGTCCAAGGCCCTGTTCGGCGAAACACCCAGCCTGAAGCAGGCTCTGCGCCAATGGCCGCGCCTGCTCAAGGGCCAATTGCTGGCCAGCCTGACCTGGCGGCGCTTCAGCCTGAGCCGCAGCTTCGAGATGCCGGTGGTCCAGCTCGAAGGCCTGCACGGCCAGGCGCGCCAACAACGTCTTGGAGTGCTGCAACAACGCAACGCGGGGGCCGCGCGCTGGTTGACCCTGATCGGGGTGCACCTGGAAATCGCCCTGTGGTTCGGGTTGATGGCCGCGTTCTATTTCTTCCTGCCGCAAGAGGTCGAGCGGGACTGGGATTGGCAACAGCTGGTGCTCACTGCGGGACACGACTGGCGGTGGCTGGAACACCTGACCAATGCCTTCTATGCCTTGATCCTGGTGTTCTGGGAACCCATCTATGTCGCCTGTGGCTTCAGCCTGTACCTGAACCGCCGCACCGTACTGGAAGCCTGGGATCTGGAACTGGTGTTCCGCCGATTGCGCCAGCGCCTGAGTGGTGTGGCGCCGGTTCTGTTGCTGATGATCGGGCTGATGCTGGTCCCGACGGCGCCACCGGTATGGGCGGTTGAGCCGGTCCCCCAAAAGCCCCTGAGTACGCAATCGGCCAATCAGTCGATCAAGGCGCTGCTGGAACAGCCACCGTTCAAAAACCCGGAAACCGTCACCCGCTATCGCTTCGGCGAGGATAAAGCCACAGACAAAAACAAAGCGGCAGGTGACGCCAAGCTGCCGGCCTGGCTGGAAGCATTCCTGAAAAACCTCAACAGCGATTCGTTCAAGCACATCGCGAAAGGGCTTGAGGTACTGCTCTGGGGATTGCTGGTGGGTGGGCTGGCCCTGGTGATCTGGCGTTATCGCGACTGGCTGCATGCGTTTGTCAGCCGTCGCAGACCGCACAAGCCCAAGGCTGCCAACCCAGCTCCCCCGCAATTGTTCGGCCTCGAACTGGGGGCCGACACGCTGCCGGAAGACATCGCCGGCACCGCCGAACAGCTCTGGGCAACCCAGCCCCGGGAAGCCCTCGGTTTGCTTTACCGTGGCTTGCTCAGCCGCCTGTTGCACGACTTCAACCTGCCGCTGAAAAGCGCCGACACCGAAGGTCAGGTCCTGGAGCGTATCCGCCAACTGCAACAACCGCAGTTGCTGGCATTCAGTGATGAGCTGACCCGCTACTGGCAAAACCTTGCCTATGGCCACCGCCTGCCGCCCGCACTGGCGCAACAACAGCTGTGCAGCAACTGGCGAGCCCTGTTCGGCTCCGGAGCGGCGCAATGAACCGGCCATTGCTGTGGGTGGGGCTGCTTGTGGCATGTCTGTTGGCCGCAGGCGGCTTATATGCCTGGCACAAGGCGATTCCCTACCAGGAGGTGGTCGATCGCGGCCCTTCGCCTGAAGCCCTCGCCAACCCCTACCTTGCGGCGGAACACTTTCTGCGCCAGCAAGGCCTGGTGGTGGAGCAGACCAACAGCCTGGAGCGGCTGCTGGCCAGCCTTTCGCCCGAAGGCAACAGCCTGTTGTTGCTGGGCGAACGCAGCAACATGAGCCCGCCGCAGGTGGATCAACTCCTGCAATGGACCCGGGCTGGCGGCCACCTTCTACTGGTAGCCGAAGCGTTGTGGGATGAGGACACCGGCAAAAGTGGTGACTTGCTGCTGGATCGCGTGCAGATACATCAATCCTTCAGTGAAGAATTCGACGCTCCAGCGCCCGCGCGTAAAAAGAAAGCGCCGGACCTGACCAAACTCTATGTGGACAACGAAACGGCGCCGGCCTATTTCAGCTTCGACACCGACTTCAATCTCACCGATCCCAGGCACCTGGCGCAATTCTCGGCGAACAGCGCCCGGTCGACGCACCTGATGCAGGTCAACCTCGGGCAAGGCCGCGTCACCGTGGTCACCGACAGCGACCTGTGGAAAAGCCCGGCCATTGGCCAACACGATAACGCCTGGCTGCTCTGGTACCTGAGCCAGGGCACTCAGGTTACGCTGCTGTTCAACACCGACGTCGAGGATCTGTTCAGCCTGTTGCTGCGCTACTTCCCCCAGGCCCTGGTGGCACTTGCCGCACTGATCGCCCTGGGGTTATGGCACGCCGGCATGCGCCAGGGCCCGATCCGGCCACCGGCCCCCAAGGCACGCCGGCAACTGCAGGAACACTTGAAAGCCAGTGCCGACTTCCTGCTGCGCCGCAGTGGGCAAAACAGCCTGTTACTTGCCTTGCAGCGCGACATCCAGCGCACAGCCCGGCGCCGTCATCCCGGGTTCGAACACCTCGACACCGCCGAACAATTGCAGGTCCTTGAACGCCTGACCCACCAACCCGCCCTCATCATCAGCCAGGCCCTCGGCCCACTCCCGGCGAAACGGCTTTCCAGCGCCGACTTCAGCCGCCAGGTGGCCTGCCTGCAAACCCTCAGGAATGCCCTATGAGCGAATTTCCAGCCGCTGACCCTATTCAGCGCGCCAGCCAACTGGCCCAGGCCTTGCGCGTCGAATTGCGCAAGGCAGTCATCGGCCAGGACCCGGTGATCGATGACGTGCTCACTGCGTTGATCGCAGGCGGCCATGTCCTGCTTGAGGGGGTGCCCGGGCTGGGCAAGACCTTGCTGGTACGTGCCCTGGCTCGTTGCTTTGGTGGCGAGTTCGCGCGCATCCAGTTCACACCGGACCTGATGCCCAGCGACGTGACCGGCCATGCCGTGTACGACCTGCATACCGAACAGTTCAAGCTGCGCAAGGGTCCGTTGTTTACCAATCTGCTATTGGCCGACGAGATCAACCGCGCCCCGGCAAAAACCCAGGCGGCGCTGCTGGAAGCCATGCAGGAACGCCAGGTGACCCTCGAAGGCGAGGCGCTGCCCATCGGCCAGCCGTTCATGGTGCTGGCCACCCAAAACCCCATCGAGCAGGAAGGCACTTATCCGTTGCCCGAAGCCGAGCTGGATCGCTTCATGCTCAAGGTGCGCATGGACTACCCCGAGGCGCAGCAGGAACTGGACATGGTGCGCGAAGTCACCCGCTCGTCCCGGGCCGACATGCTCGACGTCCAACCACTGCGCACGGTGCTGCACGCTGAAGACGTGCTGCTGTTGCAACAGATTGCCAGCGAACTGCCGCTGGATGAGCAGGTACTCGACTACGCCGTACGCCTGGCCCGTACCACCCGCAGTTGGCCAGGCCTGACCATCGGCGCCGGTCCCCGGGCCTCCATCGCCCTGGTGCGTGGCGCTCGGGCCCGGGCCCTGCTGCGCGGGGGCGACTTCGTGACCCCGGACGACATCAAGGGCTGCGCCCTGGCGGTGTTGCGCCACCGCGTGCGGATCGCGCCGGAGCTGGATATCGACGGGTTGGAAGTCGACCAGGTGCTCCGGCAACTGCTGGACCAAGTCCCGGCGCCACGGCAATGACACGCCCATGAGACCCGCCCGCCTGCTATTGATCTGGCTCAGTGTGCTGCTGGGCCTGGGCATCGTGCTCGGCGCCTTGGTGGCGCTGCAGTTCAAGGTACCCGGCACCCTGCACTCAGTGACCTGGGGCTTGCTGCTCGCCCTGTTGCTGCTGGCCTTGCTGGACGCCAGCCGCTTGCGCCGCCGGCCCTCCCCGCGCGTACGACGGCAGATGCCCGGCAGCCTCGCTTTGGGTCGCTGGGGAGATGTGCGGGTGACACTGGAACACGACTATCCACAGCCGCTGGTAGCCCGCGTATTCGATCATGTGCCTGACGGCTTGGCGGTGGAGAACCTTCCACAGTCCATCGAACTGCGACCCGGTGAGCGGAGTGAATTGGGTTACCGCCTGCGGCCACTGCGGCGCGGGCATTTCAGTTTTACCCGGTGTGAAATCCATCTTCCCAGCCCATTGGGGCTGTGGTCGGCACGGCGCCTGATAGATGTCAGCGATGCCACCCGCGTCTACCCGGACTTCGCGCGCCTGTACGGGGCTCAGTTGCTGGCGGTGGACAACTGGCTCAACCAGCTTGGCGTACGCCAGCGGCAACGACGCGGGCTGGGCCTGGAGTTTCATCAACTGCGCGAGTTTCGCGAGGGCGACAGCCTGCGCCAGATCGACTGGAAAGCCACCGCCCGGCAACGCACGCCGATCGCCCGGGAGTACCAGGATGAGCGCGACCAGCAAATCATGTTCATGCTCGATTGTGGCCGGCGCATGCGCAGCCAGGACGCCGAACTGTCGCACTTCGACCACGCCCTCAACGCCTGCCTGTTACTCAGCTATGTCGCCTTGCGCCAGGGGGATGCCGTAGGGCTTTGCACGTTTGCCAGCGACCAGCCGCGCTACCTCGCCCCGGTCAAGGGCAGTGGTCAGCTCAACCTGTTGCTGAATACGGTGTATGACCTCGACACTTCACGGCGTACGGCCGATTACCAGGCGGCCGCCAGCCAACTGCTGGCCCGGCAGAAACGCCGCTCGCTGGTGATCATCGTGACCAATCTGCGGGATGAGGAGGATGAAGAGTTGCTGGCCGCCGTCAAACGCATCAGCCGCCAGCACCGGGTGCTGGTCGCAAGCCTGCGGGAGGAGGTCCTTGACCAGTTGCGCCAGGCCCCCGTGCAAACCCTGTCCGAAGCCCTGGCCTATTGCGGCAACGTCGACTATCTCAATACCCGGGACGAACTCCACGACCGCTTGACCGCCCACGGCCTGTCGGTCCTGGACGCGCCGCCTTCGGAATTGGGAGCCGCTTTGGTGACCCGCTACCTGGGCTGGAAAAAAGCCGGAGCGTTATAACGACTGGCGCGCCGCCCAGCGAGCAGCACGCCGACAGAATCTAGGCAGAGGCCTGCAAAGGATCGAAGCTGAAGTAATTCAACAGTGCGCTGATCACCTCGCCATATTCGGCAGGCGCCCGGGACACACTGAACCCGGAGTCGTAATGCTGAGGGTTGATATCCTCATGGCACCACAGGCAGGTAGCCGTGAGGTCTACCGCATGCACCTCGCCCTCGGGGCCGGGAATCTTCAAGCGCAGTTCGAATTCCACGTCGATCATCATGGGCAATTGGCTGATCAGCATCAGCCCCTGCTCGGACACATTGCCCAGATAACCAATGGGCTTGTCCGTCAGGCGATTGAACACTTGCAGGAAGCAGGGTAACTGATGCCGCTCGATCCGTCGGTGAGTAAACATGATGAGGTCGCCATCCAATGGCCATGAATTTGGCCGCTCCAGTGATTCGGAACGAGCCCGACAGGCCCGCTCTCCCCGGATATCGGTGCGACAACAGCCAGTGCCTTGTCACTTTACAGCTGCCAAATCCGGGCATTCCATCCGTTCGAATAGAAACCTATACAAACCGACATTCAAAGATTAGCCCAAGACTGGCAACGAGCCAGCTATAGCATGACAAATATCATCACAATGACGCCGGACGCGGCTGGGCAACGCTCGCGCCGGGGTAATGCCCCAGTTGTTGCAGGGTATCCAAACGGGCACGCGCGCGGAATGCGTACTCGCTCGCCGGGTACTGGCTGATGATGAACTGATAGGTTTGCGCCGCATCGACGAACAGTTTCTCGCGCTCCAGGCACTGCCCGCGCAGCATCGAGACCTCCGGTTGCACGTAGCGCCGGGAACGGCTTTCACGGTCGACCTGGGACAACTCAAGGGTGACCCGCTGGCAATCGCCTACGCCGTAAGCGCGGTACGCATTGTTCAAATGATGGTCCATCGACCAACGGGTGCAGCCGACAACACTGACGGCCAGGGCAGCAATGATCACGATTCGCATGGGGGGTTCTCCTGTCTTGTGCAGTGTATCGACCCTTCATCGAAAATCTTCAAGGTTGTTCATCTGTTCATGCAGAGTGAAAACAAGCGAATCATCGATAAGTAGTGCAAACGAACAATGACTACAACCAAAGAGCATAGTAGCCTTCCCCAGCGCTTGAACTCAGGAGTCCGTGCATGTCCGTCCGTCGTACCAAAATCGTCGCCACCCTTGGCCCGGCCAGTAACTCGCCGGAAGTCCTCGAACAGCTGATTCTGGCTGGCCTGGACGTTGCCCGTCTGAACTTCTCCCACGGCACCCCGGACGAGCACAAGGCTCGCGCCAAGCTGGTGCGTGACCTGGCCGCCAAGCATGGCCGCTTCGTTGCACTGTTGGGTGACCTGCAAGGCCCGAAAATTCGTATCGCCAAATTCGCCAACAAGCGGATCGAGCTGAAGATCGGTGACAAGTTCACCTTCTCCACCAGCCACCCGCTGACCGAAGGCACCCAGGACGTAGTGGGTATCGACTACCCGGACCTGGTGAAAGACTGCGGCGTCGGCGACGAACTGCTGCTGGACGACGGTCGCGTGGTCATGCGCGTCGACACCGCAACGCCAACTGAACTGAACTGCACCGTGATCATCGGCGGCCCGCTGTCCGATCACAAAGGCATCAACCGTCGCGGCGGTGGCCTCACAGCTCCAGCCCTGACTGAAAAAGACAAGGCCGACATCAAGCTCGCCGCCGAAATGGAAGTGGATTACCTCGCGGTATCCTTCCCGCGCGACGCTGCCGACATGGAATACGCCCGTAAACTGCGCGACGAAGCCGGCGGTACCGCCTGGCTGGTGGCGAAGATCGAACGCGCCGAAGCCGTGGCCGATGACGAAACCCTCGACGGCCTGATCAAGGCTTCCGACGCCGTCATGGTTGCCCGCGGTGACCTGGGCGTGGAAATCGGCGACGCCGAGCTGATCGGCATCCAGAAGAAAATCATCCTGCACGCACGTCGCCACAACAAAGCGGTGATCGTTGCGACCCAGATGATGGAGTCGATGATCCAGAACCCGATGCCGACCCGTGCCGAAGTGTCCGACGTGGCCAACGCCGTGCTCGACTACACCGACGCCGTGATGCTCTCGGCTGAAAGTGCGGCTGGCCCGTACCCGCTGGAAGCCGTACAGGCCATGGCGCGCATCTGCGTCGGCGCTGAAAAGCACCCGACCAGCAAGACCTCCAGCCACCGTATCGGCAAGGTCTTCGAAAGCTGCGACCAGAGCATCGCCCTGGCCGCCATGTACACCGCCAACCACTTCCCGGGCGTGAAAGCGATCATCGCCCTGACCGAAAGTGGCTACACGCCGTTGATCATGTCGCGCATCCGTTCTTCGGTGCCGATCTACGCGTTCTCCCCGCACCGCGAAACCCAGGCCCGCGCGGCCATGTTCCGTGGCGTCTACACCGTACCGTTCGACCCGGCTTCGTTGCCGCCTGAGCAAGTCAGCCAGGCCGCGATCGACGAGTTGCTCAAGCGCGGCGTTGTGGAGAAAGGCGACTGGGTCATCCTGACCAAGGGCGACAGCTACCACACCATCGGCGGCACCAACGGCATGAAGATCCTGCACGTTGGCGACCCAATGGTCTGAGTGACACGCTGAAAAACAAAAGCCCCGCCATGTGAATGGCGGGGCTTTTTGCATTTCAGATCGGGATATTCCATTGGCTATCAGGGCCTCATCGCAGGCAAGCCAGCTCCCACAGTTGACCGAGTTGACTTGCAGAAACGCGATTAACTGTGGGAGCTGGCTTGCCTGCGATGGCGCCCGTTCCCACAACACTTCTTCATCGCCTGGCGATAAACCCCGACAACGCGGCAATCGCCTCCGGCGACTTCAACCGCTGGGTAAACAACGCCCCCTCATCTTCGATCACCTTGCGCAACTGTTCGCGATCGACGCTTTTCATCAGGTGCTTGCTGACTTGCACCGCGCCCGGCGCAAGGACTTCGAACCGGCCGGCGACTTCCCGCGCCTTGGCCAATGCCGCCTCACCACTGCCCAACGCTTCGGTCGCAATGCCCCAGATAGCCGCCTGCTCACCGCTGAATCCTTCACCCAACAGCAACAACTCCGCCGCCTTGGCATGCCCCAACAAACGCGGCAGGATCAAACTGGAACCAAACTCCGGGCACAGCCCCAGGTTGACGAACGGCATGCGCAACCGCGCATCCCGGCTGACATACACCAGGTCACAATGCAGCAGCAGCGTTGTACCAATCCCCACCGCCACACCCGCCACCGCGGCAATCACCGGCTTTCGGCAATTGAGCAAACTGCGCATGAAGTGAAACACCGGGCTGTCGAGATCCGCCGGCGGTTGTTCAAGGAAGTCGCCAATATCATTACCGGCAGTGAAGCACTCGCTGCTGCCCTGGATCAGTACCGCATTGACGCCGGTATCGGCATCGGCCTGCTCCAGCGCCTTGGCCAGTTGGCTGTACATGGCGCGGGTCAGGGCGTTTTTCTTATCCGGGCGGTTGAGCTGCAGGATCAGCAACCCGCGTTCGCGTTGCTGCAGGATGGCATCGGTCATGGCAAATCTCGCGGCTGGAAAATTCAGCGCTCAACCACGGGGCAGGAACACATCGGCCAGCAGTTGATTGCGCGGCAGTCCGGCCAGGAACAGGCGCTTGGAGAAGGCCTCGACACTGGCAGGGTGCCCGCAGAGTAAGGCCAGAGTTTGCCGGGAAACAAGCCGCAGTTGCGCCAAAGCCTCGGTTGCCTCAGCCGCTGTCCATCGCTCAACCGTCACGTTCGGGTGCGCCGCAGCCAGTTGCGCCAAAGGCTCGGCCAGATAATGACCGTCTGCATCATGGGCCAGGTGAATGACCCGGATGGCGCCTTGGTGATCCTGACGCAGGGCCTCGCGCAACACGCCCCACAGCGGCCCAAGGCCAGTGCCCGAAGCCAGCAGCCACAGCGGCCGGGATTGCCAGTCGGGGTCGTACTGCAACGCGCCGCCCCGCAGTTCGCCCAGGCGCAGGCTGTCACCGGCCTTGAATTGGCGGGCGGCGTCACTGAATTCACCCGGCAGCCGGCAATCGATATGAAACTCGAGGAACGGGTCTTCCTGGGGCAGGCTGGCCAGGGAATACGGCCGCGCAACGCTGCCCGCCCACAGCACCAGATGTTGCCCCGCCCGGTAGCGCAAGCCGCGCTCGGGTTGCAGCCGCAGGCGCAATACGCTCGGGTTCAACCAATCAACGCTCAGCACCGTCGCCGGCAACCCGTCACGCAACGGGTCAAAGGTCTCGACCCGCACGTCAGCCGTGACCTGGCACTGGCAGGCCAGGCGCCAGCCGTCCTGGCGTTGTGCCGGGCTCAGGGCATCCGGCTGGTTGTCCTGGATATCTCCCTGGCAACGCACCAGGCAGGCGTGGCAGCTACCGGCACGGCAGCTGTAGGGCACGGCCACCCCCGCCTGGTTCAGGGCATCCAGCAGGTTGCTGCCGGTGGCTACCGACCAGTGGCGTTCGCCGACGTGAAGTTCAGGCATCAAGGGTCTCGGATCAAAAAGGCGTCTACAGGGAATCACGCCCGGTAGAGTTTGACCATAGTCGGGTGTATCGGCCACCGTGGCGGGTTATACTGCCGCGCCTTTTTAGCGTCGCGCCTGCACCACTTTGGCGTGCCTTGGAAAGGTGGCTTCAGCCGACCGATGCAACACTGACGCCACCTTTATTGAATGTTCCCTTATAGAGGAGCGCGACTCATGACCGTGATCAAGCAAGACGACCTGATTCAGAGCGTTGCCGACGCCCTGCAATTCATTTCCTACTACCATCCCGTTGACTTCATCCAGGCGATGCACGAAGCCTACCTGCGCGAAGAATCGCCAGCGGCCCGTGACTCCATGGCACAGATCCTGATCAACTCGCGCATGTGTGCCACCGGCCACCGCCCGATCTGCCAGGACACCGGGATTGTCACCGTATTCGTACGTGTAGGCATGGACGTGCGCTGGGATGGCGCCACCATGAGCCTGGACGACATGATCAACCAAGGCGTGCGCCAGGCTTACAACCTGCCGGAAAACGTCCTGCGGGCTTCGATCCTCGCCGACCCGGCCGGTGCGCGTAAAAACACCAAGGACAACACCCCTGCGGTGATCCACTACTCCATCGTCCCGGGTAACACCGTGGAAGTGGACGTGGCCGCCAAGGGCGGTGGTTCCGAGAACAAGTCGAAAATGGCCATGCTGAACCCGTCCGACTCGATCGTCGACTGGGTGCTCAAGACCGTTCCGACCATGGGCGCCGGCTGGTGCCCACCGGGCATGCTCGGCATCGGCATCGGCGGCACCGCCGAGAAAGCTGCGGTGATGGCCAAGGAAGTGTTGATGGAATCCATCGACATCCACGAGCTGAAAAAGCGCGGCCCGTCCAACCGTATCGAAGAGATGCGCCTGGAGCTGTTCGAGAAGGTCAACCAACTGGGCATCGGCGCCCAGGGCCTGGGTGGCTTGACCACCGTGCTCGACGTAAAAATCATGGACTACCCGACCCACGCCGCTTCGCTGCCGGTGTGCATGATCCCCAACTGCGCCGCCACCCGTCACGCGCACTTCGTGCTCGACGGTTCGGGCCCGGCGTCGCTGGAAGCGCCACCGCTGGACGCCTACCCGGAAATCGTCTGGGAAGCCGGCCCGTCGGCCCGTCGCGTCAACCTCGACACCCTGACCCCGGAGGACGTGCAGAGCTGGAAGCCGGGCGAAACCGTGTTGCTCAACGGCAAGATGCTCACCGGTCGCGACGCCGCGCACAAGCGCATGGTCGAGATGCTGAACAAGGGTGAAACCCTGCCGGTGGACCTCAAGGGTCGCTTCATCTACTACGTCGGCCCGGTTGATCCGGTGCGCGAAGAAGTGGTTGGGCCTGCCGGTCCGACCACCGCCACGCGGATGGACAAGTTCACCCGCCAGATCCTCGAGCAAACCGGCCTGCTGGGCATGATCGGCAAATCCGAGCGCGGCCCGACCGCCATCGAAGCGATCAAGGACCACAAGGCGGTTTACCTGATGGCCGTCGGCGGCGCGGCTTACCTGGTGGCCCAGGCCATCAAGAAATCCCGCGTGGTGGCATTCGCCGAACTGGGCATGGAAGCGATCTACGAGTTCGACGTGAAAGACATGCCGGTCACCGTTGCCGTTGATAGCAAGGGTGAGTCGGTACACATCACCGGTCCTGCCATCTGGCAGAAAAAGATCAGTGAAAGCCTGGCGGTAGAAGTGCAGTAAGCAATTCCCCTGCGGGATAAATGACCTTGTGGCGAGGGGGCTTGTCCCCCGTTGGGCTGCGCAGCGGCCCCGAAAAGAGCGGGAGTGCTGCGCACTCCAACGGGGGACAAGCCCCCTCGCCACAGGACAATCCCTCCCATCGCAACAAGCCATGCGCCTCATGCTATGGTGCTCGCCCCCAATTGCACTGTTCATCTTCGTATGATCGCGATTCCCCGCCCGTTGCGTTTGACCTTCTACTCCCTGCTGATCATTGCCGGTGCGATGCTGGCTGCCGCCCTGGCCACCCGCCACGCCGAACGCCTGGCCCTGGTGGACGACGCCGCCCGCGCCAATCAGCAGCTCATGCTTTATGGCAACTCCCTGCACACCCTGATCGAACGCTACCGCGCCCTGCCCGCCGTGCTGGCCCTCGACTCGGAAATGATCAGCGCCTTGAAAGGCCCGCTGGACGCCGCCACCCAGGATTTGCTCAACCGCAAACTGGAACGCATCAACGGTGCTGCCCAGTCTTCCACCCTGGAACTGATGGACCGCAACGGCCTGGCCGTGGCCGCCAGCAACTGGAACCTGCCCAGCAGTTACGTCGGGCACAACTACGCGTTTCGTCCCTACTTCAGCCAGACCCTGAGCCAGGGCACCGGGCGTTTCTACGCGGTGGGCGTGACCACCGGGATTCCCGGGTATTTCCTCTCCAGCGCGGTAGTGGGCGAGAACGAGCAGTTCCTCGGTGCCATGGTGGTCAAGCTGGAATTCCCGGAACTGGAGCGCGAGTGGGCCCAGGGCAATGACCTGCTGCTGGTCAGCGATGCCCGCGGCATTGTATTTATCGCCAACCAGCCGGGCTGGCGCTACCGCGCGTTGCGCCCGCTCTCAGACAGCGACCACGCCGAACTCAAGGCCACGCGCCAATACGACAAGAAACAGCTGCTGCCGCTGGACACCGAAGCCTTGCAGCGCTTTGACGAAAACAGCCACCTGATGCGCGTCGACGGCCCCGACGGCAAGGCCAATTACATTTGGGAATCCCTGCCGCTGAAGGCCGAAGGCTGGACCTTGCACCTGCTGCGCAAGCCACAGGTTGCCTTTGAAGACCAACGCAACGCCGGCCTCGCCGCTGCCGGATCATGGCTGGCGCTGGTGTTCCTGGTGCTGTTCCTGACCCAGCGCTGGCGCCTGGCCCGCCTGCGTCAGCGCAGCCGCGAAGAACTTGAACAGTTGGTGGAAGAGCGCACCCGCGCCCTGCGTACGGCGCAGGATGGTTTGGTGCAATCCGCCAAGCTGGCAGCGCTGGGGCAGATGTCTGCCGCCCTCGCCCACGAAATCAACCAGCCGCTGACCGCCCAGCGCATGCAGTTGGCGACCCTGCGGCTGCTGCTGGACCACGGCCGGGTGGACGACGCCTACCAGGCCCTGACCCCGCTGGACGACATGCTCACCCGCATGGCCGCCCTCACCGGCCACCTCAAGACCTTCGCCCGCAAGAGCCCCAGCGGCCTGCGCGAACGCCTCGACCTGGCCACGGTGGTGGACCAGTCCCTGCACTTGCTCGACGCCCGCCTGCGGGACGAAGCCATCGGCACCGTGCTGGACCTGACGCGCCCGGCCTGGGTACGTGGCGACGCAATTCGCCTGGAACAGGTGCTGATCAACCTGCTGCGCAACGCCCTCGACGCCATGGCCGACAAGCCGCGCAAGCGCCTGGAAATCCGCCTGCACGCCGACCAGCAACTGTGGTGCTTGACCGTCAGCGACAGCGGTGGCGGAATTGCCGAAGAGCACCTCAACAGCGTGTTCGACCCGTTCTTCACCACCAAACCGGTGGGCGACGGGCTCGGCCTGGGGCTCGCCGTGTCGTACGCTATCGTCCACGAACTCGGCGGCCGCCTGAGCGCCGGCAATCAAGGTGACGGGGCGATCTTTACCCTGACCTTGCCCATCGCCCTGGAGACGCCAGACCTATGTTGAATGCGGTGATTGTGGTCGACGACGAAGCCAGTATCCGCACGGCCGTCGAGCAGTGGCTCAGCCTGTCGGGTTTTGACGTGCAGTTGTTCAGCCGGGCCGAGGAATGCCTGGCGCAATTGCCCAGGGATTTTCCCGGGGTGATCCTGAGCGACGTGCGCATGCCCGGCCTCAGCGGTCTGGAGTTGCTGGCCGAAGTGCAGCGGCGCGACGCCGACCTGCCGGTGATTCTGCTCACCGGCCACGGCGATGTGCCGATGGCCGTCGAAGCCATGCGCGATGGCGCCTACGACTTCCTCGAAAAACCCTTCAGCCCCGAAGCCCTGCTCAGCAGCCTGCGCCGGGCGCTCGACAAACGCGGGCTGGTGCTGGAGAACCGCCGCCTGCATCAACAGGCCGATCACCGGGCCCAACTGGAATCCAGCCTGCTGGGGGTGTCCCGGGGTTTGCAGAACCTGCGCCGGCAAGTGCTGGACCTGGCAGGTCTTCCGGTCAATGTGCTGATTCGCGGCGAAACCGGCAGCGGCAAGGAACTGGTCGCCCGTTGCCTGCATGATTTCGGCCCCCGTGCGAAGAAGCCGTTTGTGGCGCTGAACTGCGCAGCGATTCCCGAGCAACTGTTTGAAGCCGAGCTGTTCGGCCATGAAAGTGGCGCGTTCACCGGCGCCCAGGGCAAGCGTATCGGCAAGCTGGAATACGCCGACGGCGGCACGCTGTTTCTCGATGAAATTGAAAGCATGCCCTTGGCCCAACAGGTGAAATTGCTGCGGGTGTTGCAGGAGCAAAAACTGGAGCGGCTCGGCTCCAATCAAAGCATCAAGGTGGACTTGCGGATCATCGCCGCCACCAAGCCGGACCTGCTGGACGAAGCCCGCGCCGGGCGTTTTCGCGAGGATTTGGCCTATCGCCTGACCGTCGCGCAACTGCGCCTGCCACCGCTGCGCGAGCGCCGGGAAGACATTCCGCTGCTGTTCGAGCACTTTGCACAAAGCGCCGCCGAACGCCTGGGCCGCAGCTTTGCCCCGTTGAGCGGGCCAGCGCTGGGCCGCCTGCTCAGCCATGACTGGCCGGGTAACGTGCGGGAACTGGCCAACGTCGCTGAACGCCAGGTATTGGGGCTGGGTGAACCGGAGCCGGAAGGCATCGAAGCCGGGCAATCGTTGGCGGCGCAGCAGGAAGCGTTTGAAGCCCATTGCCTGAAAGCCGCACTGACCCGGCACAAAGGCGATATCAAGGCGGTGCTGGCCGAGCTGCAACTGCCCCGGCGCACCTTCAATGAAAAAATGCAGCGCCATGGCCTGGCGCGGGACACGTTCCTCAAAGACGAATGAGCGGATTTCCGCTCATCACCCTCCAATCATCAGCGACTTTCCGCTCAAAAAAATCTGCAAACCCTTCTAGACCGGGCCTTCACCTGTTTGGCACAGCTCCTGCTATAGCCCGACCAGGCTGCGCTACCGCGCGCTCCACAAAAACAATTAGATGAAGGATCCTTAAATGGATAACTCCAACTCCCTGCCTCTGGGGTCGGCGGCTGCGCCGGCAAAAGAACGCACGACCTCCAGCCGTATCAGGTCGATCTTCAGCGGGTCGGTCGGCAACATGGTCGAGTGGTACGACTGGTACGTCTACGCGGCCTTCTCGCTGTACTTCGCCAAGACCTTTTTCCCGAAAGGCGACACCACCGCACAACTCTTGAACACCGCCGCGATCTTCGCCGTGGGCTTCCTGATGCGCCCGATCGGTGGCTGGCTGATGGGCCTGTACGCCGACAAGGTCGGGCGTAAAAAGGCCTTGATGGCGTCGGTATACCTGATGTGCTTCGGCTCATTGCTGATTGCCCTGAGCCCCGGCTATGAAGCCATCGGCATTGGCGCACCGATCCTGCTGGTGTTCGCGCGTTTGCTGCAAGGCCTGTCGGTCGGTGGCGAATACGGCACCTCCGCCACCTACCTCAGCGAGATGGCGACCAAGGAACGTCGTGGTTTCTACTCCAGCTTCCAGTACGTGACCCTGATCTCTGGCCAGCTCATCGCCCTGGCGGTATTGATCGTACTGCAACAATTGCTGACCACCGAGCAACTGTACGACTGGGGCTGGCGTATCCCGTTCGCCATCGGCGCGTTATGTGCGGTAGTGGCGCTGTACCTGCGTCGCGGCATGGAAGAAACCGAGTCGTTCACCAAGAAAGAAAAGGCCAAGGAAAGCGCAATGCGCACCTTGATGCGCCACCCCAAGGAACTGATGACCGTGGTCGGCCTGACCATGGGCGGCACCCTGGCGTTCTACACCTACACCACCTACATGCAGAAATACCTGGTGAACACGGTCGGCATGAGCATCTCCGACTCCACCACCATTTCGGCGGCCACGCTGTTCCTGTTCATGTGCCTGCAACCCATCATCGGCGGGCTGTCGGACAAGGTTGGCCGTCGGCCGATCCTGATCGCCTTCGGCGTCCTCGGCACGCTGTTCACGGTGCCTATCCTCACCACCCTGCACACCATCCAGACCTGGTGGGGCGCGTTCTTCCTGATCATGGCGGCGCTGATCATCGTCAGCGGCTACACCTCGATCAACGCGGTGGTTAAGGCTGAGCTGTTCCCGACCGAAATCCGTGCCCTGGGTGTGGGTCTGCCCTATGCACTGACCGTGTCGATCTTCGGCGGCACCGCTGAATACATCGCGCTGTGGTTCAAGAGCATTGGCATGGAGACCGGCTACTACTGGTACGTCACCGCGTGTATCGCCGTGTCGCTGTTGGTGTACGTGACCATGAAGGACACCCGCAAGCATTCGCGGATCACCACGGACTAAGGGTTCGCCAGGTGTAAAAAAGGGGCCATGTCATTGACTGACATGGCCCCTTTTTCATTGGCTTCAGGACAGCTCGGCCACCGCCTGGCGCCCATACCGGCGCTGGGCATACGCCGCCCCGGCAATCATCACCACCAGCACCGCCGCCAATACCGCCGACGAGCCGATGGTGCCAAAGTCCAACCCGCCCTTTTCATGAGGTTTGGTCAGGAAGTCACCCAGGGTTGCGCCGAACGGCCGCGTCAGCACAAACGCGACCCAGAACAGCAGCACCGACGAAATCCGCGTGAAGTATTTAAGCAACACCACCACCGCGATACTCGCGCCGATCAGCAAGGCGCCACCGGCAAACCCCAGCCCGGAATCATCCGCCAGGAAATCCCCCAGCGCCGTGCCCAGGGTGTTGGAAAACAGAATCGCCATCCAGTAGAACAGCTCACCGCGAAAGGTCTGGACCTTGTTCACGTTCAGCGAGTCGCCGCTGATACGCCACAGGGCAAAGATCGCCACCAGGATCGACACCAGAATCATCGAGCCCGTGGCATAACCCAGCTCCAGCGTGCGGTCCATGAAGTCGGACATGGTAGTGCCGGCAGTGCTGGTGGACAGGATCACGATCCAGTACAGCACCGGGTTGTAGGTTTTCGACCAGAGTTGCGTCACCAGGGTGACCAGGAACACGCTGATCAGGATCATCGAGCTGATGGCGTAACCGACATTCAAGGTCATCGACAGCAAGTCCCCGGCGGTTTCGCCCAGGGTCGTGGCGCAGATTTTCATGACCCAGAACGCCAGGGTGATCTGAGGAAGTTTGTTCATTGTGCAGAAGGCTCCAAAGGCTCAGTCGTTCAAACGGTCGACTTATCGGGGGTGTCGACCTGGCGCGCAGACTGAACCGGGAGCTGTGAAAAATAGGTGGGGGCTGTATGAAAATTCCATATGGATGATAGAAATCCGCAGCATAGGATTGCACTATGATGCCCTCCCCGAACCGCGCAGCAGGAACCCCGGTCATGTCCGACGATATCCACTTCTACGAACCCGCCAACGGCCACGGCCTGCCCCATGACCCGTTCAATGCGATTGTCGGCCCGCGTCCGATTGGCTGGATCTCGTCCCACGACAGCCAGGGCCGCCTGAACCTGGCGCCCTACAGTTTCTTCAACGCCTTCAACTACATTCCGCCGATCATTGGGTTTTCCAGTGTCGGACGCAAAGACAGCCTGAACAACATCGAACAGACCGGCGAATTCGTGTGGAACCTGGCCACCCGCCCGCTGGCCGAGCAGATGAACCAGAGTTGCGCGCCGGTATCACCCGAGGTCAACGAGTTTGAATTGTCTGGCTTGACGCCAGTGGCTTCGAAGGTGATCGCCGTGCCTCGCGTCGGGGAAAGCCCGGTGTCGTTCGAGTGCAAGGTGACGCAGATCATTCAGCTGCAGCGCGCCGACAAGGAACGGGTGCCCAGCTGGTTGGTGCTTGGCGAAGTGGTCGCGGTGCATATCGCCAAATGGCTGCTGAAAGACGGCGTGTACGACACCGCTGCCGCCGAGCCGATCCTGCGTGGAGGCGGCCCGGCGGATTATTTTCAGTTGGGGCCAGAGGCCTTGTTCAAGATGTACCGACCGAAAGCTTAGGAAACCGCTGCCCAGGTCAACTGGCCTTCTTCGTCGACATCGACCAGGCGCTCCAGTTGCCGGGCAGCCGCATCGTCGGCGTCATCAGCGGTCTTGAAGGTTTGTCCATCGAGGATCTTGTGAAAGCGCGGTGCGCCCATGCCATCCAGCGCCTT
The DNA here is from genome assembly GCF_029269205.1 of Pseudomonas sp. 1912-s. Lineage (NCBI taxonomy): Bacteria > Pseudomonadati > Pseudomonadota > Gammaproteobacteria > Pseudomonadales > Pseudomonadaceae > Pseudomonas > Pseudomonas sp. 1912-s. The sequence goes on from NZ_JARIXR010000027.1 coordinate 67,265, forward strand.
GACGGCGATGGCGGCGCTATAGCCACCCTCATCTTCACGCACCAAGGCGGAAACGGCTTCGTGGTGGGCAAACTCTTTACGTGCCATGTTGCAGGTCCTGGCCAATGGGAAAGGCGGCCATTCTAAAGCACTAACCCGCCAGTTGCAGGTACTCGCCATAGGCATTGACGGCCGACGCGTCGGTAAAGGTCTGGAAGTCCATGCTGCGAACCACCATGTCATTCAACAACTCGGTGAAGACCATCAGCGCCGGCGAGCTGAAGTAGGCACTCATCGCCTGCTCGCTGCTCCAGAAGCCCGACACCAACCACACATCCGGGTCTGCCTGGGAATGCTGCAACGAGAATTGCAGGCAACCCGGCGCCTGACGGCCCGGTTCAATCAAACTGCTCAAGCGTGCACCGAGTTCGGTGCTGTACCCGGTACGGGCACGGATAAAGGCCATATGGCTCGCGGGAATGGGGCTGGACATGTTCGACTCTCCCGTTGAGAAGTGATGCTCGGCAAGCACTGTGAGGGCGTGTTGCCACAGGATCAAAGATACTGGCGCAGGTGTGGATGCAGTTAGTCGATTCCTGCCGGCTTATTGCACAATCCTGCGAGATGCGTAGAGATAACAATCGGCCCGCGGGTTTTATTCCCGGCATGACTGCCGTATTTCAGGCGCATGACAGCCCCTGGCTTGCCTGATTCACGTTTTATCGCAGGATCAGGCAAGGATTGTGCAGAATCGAAGTACCACTCTTTGCAAAGCCGCCTTTAAGCTGTGCCCATCGTCAAAGCACCAGAGGATGTCCCATGTCGTCGCCCGAACTTCGCTCCACGCCCCTCGACGCCGATATGGAAAAGCAGCGCGCAGAACTCGCCGGCATCGTGCGCCGGCATACCTGGGAGGATGGTTCCTACGGCACGGCGATCACGTCGCTGTACCTCAACCGCCACAACACCCCGCGCGACTTCATGCCGGTGCTGGTGGAACCTGCGCTGTGCATCCTCGCCCAGGGCCGCAAGGAAGTGCGCCTGGCAGATGAAGTCTTCGCCTACGACCCGCTCAATTACCTGGTGTTCTCCGTATCGATGCCGGTGGCCGGGCGCATCCTCGACGCCACGCCGGAAGACCCCAACCTGTCGATTCGGGTCAACATCGACCCGGCGCAAATCACCGCGCTGATCGCCGAAGCCGGCCCCATGGGCGTACCCACACGCCCGACCTCCCGCGGGATGTACGTCGACCGCCTGGACAACCAGTTGCTCGACGCCGTGCTGCGCCTGACGCGCTTGCTGGACACGCCGAAAGACATCGCGATGCTGGCGCCGTTGATCAATCGCGAAATTCTCTACCGCTTGTTGCGTGGCCCGCAGGGTTATCGGCTGTATGAAATCGCCGTCGCCAACAGTCAGAGCCATCGGGTCAGCCAGGCAATCAGCTGGTTGAACGGCAACTACGAACAGCCTCTTCGCATTGATGACCTGGCCAAGGAAGTGAACCTCAGCGTCTCGACCTTGCACCACCGCTTCAAGGCAATGACCGCCATGAGCCCGTTGCAGTATCAGAAGCAGTTGCGCTTGCAGGAAGCCCGGCGGTTGATGATCGCCGAGGGCCTGGAAGCCTCGGCGGCGGGTTATCGGGTGGGCTATGAAAGCGCCTCGCAATTCAGCCGCGAATACAGCCGGCTGTTTGGTGCGCCACCGTTGCGGGATCTGGCCAGGTTGCGCCAGAGCCTTTAACGCAGACCCTGCGGTGAGAAGTTTTTTGTGGCGAGGGGGCTTGTCCCCCGTTGGACTGCGCAGCAGTCCTGAAATCTGCAACAGTGATCTGCCTGAAAGACTGCGGTGATCGTGATGGGGCCGCTACGCAGCCCAACGGGGGACAAGCCCCCTCGCCACAAAAGCAACTTCGCGCAACTAGTCGAGGCTGCGGGGCAACTGCAAGGTCACCCGCAATCCACCCTCACGCAGATTCTGCAAACTCACTTCTCCCCCGTGGCTGTGGGCAATGTTGCGGGCGATGCCCAGCCCCAACCCATACCCCTGCTGCTGCCCGGACAGGCGAAAGTGCGGTTCGAAGACTTGCTCCAGGCGCTGCTCCGGCACGCCCGGGCCTTCGTCGTCGACGTGAAGGATGAACTCCGCGCCATCGTCTTCAATGTGCAAATGGGCGTTCTGCCCGTACTTCAACGCGTTGTCGATCAGGTTGCCGATGCAGCGCTTGAGCGCCAGCGGCTTGCCCGGGTAAGTCGTCAGTGCCCGGCCATGCTGGGTCACGCGGCCATTGCCGTTGGGCGCCAGGTAAGGCTCCACCAGGCAGTCGAGCACGTGGTTGAGGTCTACCGGTTCGATGTTTTCGTGGATGTCGGTGTCTTTGACGCACTGCAGCGCGCCTTTGACCAGCAACTCCAGCTCGTCCAGGTCGCGACCGAATTTGGTTTGCAGGTTCTCGTCTTCCAGCAACTCCACCCGCAACCGCAGGCGCGTGATGGGGGTGCGCAGGTCGTGGGAAATCGCGCTGAACAACTGGCTACGTTCGGTCAGGTAGCGGCTGATGCGTTCGCGCATGGCGTTGAAGGCGCGCCCCACTTCCACCACTTCGCTGCCACCACCTTCGGCCACCGGCTCCACGTCGGCACCCAGGGACATGTCCCGCGCGGCCCTTGCCAGGCGCTTGAGCGGCCGGCTTTGCCAGTGCACCAACAGGCCGATAAACAGCAGCAGGAAGCCGCTGGTGAGCACGATAAACCACACCTGCTGGTACGGCAGGCCTTGTTCTTCAAGGCTGGTGTAAGGCTCCGGCAGCAACGACGCGATGTACAGCCATTCGCCCTGGGCCAGTTGGATCTGGGTCACCAATACCGGGGGATTCACCGGTTCCAGGGTCAGTGCGTAATGCGCCCAGGAACGCGGCAGCTCATCGAGCTTCAAGCCGGCATTGAAAATACGCAGGTCTTCGGCGCTGACGAACTCCACCGAGACATGCACGTCGCTGCCCAGGGTCTGGCGCAACACTTCTTCAACGGCGCCGAGCACCGCTTGCTTGCGCGGGGTTTGCGGCAACACCGCCATGTCCAGCGGCTTGTCGTTGAGGGTGACGACAAAACGCGTACCGCCCATGCTGCGCAATTGGTCCAGCACCAAGGGCCGAAAAGCCACCGGCAAGGAACGGAAATAACTGACGCTGGCGGTCATCGAATGCGCCAGGCTACGGGCTGCCGTCACCAGGCCTTCGAGCTGGGTAGCGCGCAGTTGCGACACCCAGATCACGCTGGACAACGCCTGGGCAAACAGCACCGCCAACAGGGTCAGCAGTAACATCCGCCCCAGCAGCGAGCGCGGTACCGGGATCCGCCGGCGCAGCTCACGCAGGCGCTCAGTGGGCATTGCCGGCAACCACGCTGGCTGCCAATTGATAGCCACTGCCACGCACGGTGCGGATCAGCCGGGGTGGTTTTTCGGTGTCGCGCAGGCGTTGGCGCAAGCGGCTGACGGCCATGTCGACAATCCGGTCAAGAGGCATCAGGTCACGGCCACGGGTGGCGTTGCCGATGGTGTCGCGGTCGAGAATTTGCTGAGGGTGGTCAAGGAACAGTTTCAACAGGGCAAAGTCGGCGCCGGAAAGAATCACTTCCTCGCCGTCTACGTGGAACAGCCGGTGGCTGACCATGTCCAGGCGCCACTCGCCAAACACCAGCACCTCGCCACCGCTGCGCTCCTGGCCAAACTGGGCGCGACGCAACAAGGCCTTGACCCGCGCCTGCAACTCACGGGGGCTGAAGGGTTTGCCGATGTAATCGTCGGCGCCCAGTTCCAGGCCGATCACGCGGTCGGCTTCGTCGGAACTGGCGGTAAGCATGATAATCGGCACCTGCGCCTGGCGCGGGTGCTGGCGGATCCAGCGGCAGAGGCTGAAGCCGTCTTCGTCCGGCAGCATCACGTCGAGGATCACCAGGTCGCACGGCGCTTCGTTCATCGCCTGGCGGAACCCCGCGCCATCCGGCACGCCACGCACCTGGAAACCGGCGCGGCTGAGGTAGGTTTGCAGCAACTCGCGGATTTCCTGGTCGTCGTCGACCAGGAGAATGGATTTACTGATTACGCTCACGGGGTCGTCCTTGTTGTTAGGGATGGGACGGGCTTAATAATTCGTTGTTCTGGAGGGCCTCATCGCAGGCAAGCCAGCTCCCACATTTGGAATGCATTTCCCTGTGGGAGCTGGCTTGCCTGCGATGGCGCCATCACTGCTTACGCAAATGCCTGCTCCAGCGCTACACCTGCCCCGGTCAAACCGGAATACGGTGCGGTCACCAGCCACACCGGAATGCCTTTGAAGTAGTCGCTCATGCAGCCTTTGTCGCCAAAACTCCTGGCAAAACCACTCTTGATAAAGAAATCGGCAAAGCGCGGGATCACGCCGCCCACGATGTACACCCCGCCACGACCACCGGTGGTCAGCACGTTGTTACCGGCGACGCGGCCCAGCCAGATACTGAACTGGTCCAGCACTTCCAGGGCAATCGGGTCGCCCGCCAGGCCAGCGGCAGTGATGGCCTCGGGGGTTTCCAGTACCGCTTCATGGCCGTCCACCGCGCAGATCGCCCGGTACAACCTGGGCAAGCCACCCCCACTCAAGGCGGTTTCCGCGCTGACATGGCCGATCTCAGTGTAGATGTGCTGCCACAGCTGGGCTTCCCGCGGGCTGCTCACCGGCAGGTCGACATGGCCGCCCTCACCCGGCAATGCGGCCCAACGGCCATCGCCGAGGTCGAGCAAGGTGCCCACGCCCAGGCCAGTGCCCGGGCCAATCACCACCGACGGGCGCAACGGCTCCGGCGTGCCTTCGCACACCACGCGGAATTCGTCGGGCTTCAGGCGGGTCATGCCCAGGGCCATGGCCGAAAAGTCATTCACCAGCAGCAACTCGTCCACCTGCAACGTCTTGCAGAAAGCAGTCTTGCTCAGGCGCCAGTGATTGTTGGTGAATTTAAATTCATCTCCACTCACCGGCCCGGCGACCGACAGGCACACCGCGCCAATCGAGCCGATGGCCAGGCCTTCTTCCTTGAGATAGACCTGGATCGCCTCTTCCGGGCTGGCATGATCCGCCGTCGCATGGACGCGGATCGAATGCAGTTCCTGATCACGCCACAACGCAAAACGGGCGTTGGTACCCCCAATATCACCGACCAGCGCAAGCTTCACTTAAGTGTCTCCAGGGCAGAGGTAAAGGCGCTGGCGCCCTGCTCTGCGGAGCTTGCGGCCAAACGCATAAACGCAAACAGCTCGCGACCGGCCCCCACGTTATTGCCCAGAAGGCCCGTGGCAGGCGCGCGCGCTGCAAATTCTTCGGCGTCCACCTTAAGCTCCAAGGTGCCGTTGACGCCATCCACGCGAATGATATCGCCATCGCGCACGCGTGCCAGTGGCCCGCCGCTCTGGGCTTCAGGGTTGACATGAATCGCGGCGGGAATCTTACCCGACGCGCCGGACATGCGCCCGTCTGTTACCAGGGCAACTTTGAAGCCACGGTCCTGCAGCACGCCGAGGAACGGCGTCATCTTGTGCAATTCCGGCATGCCGTTGGAACGTGGCCCCTGGAAACGCATGACGGCGACAAAGTCTTTTTCCAGCTGGCCGGCCTTGAACGCGTCGGCCAGGTCCTGTTGGTCCTGGAACACCACGGCCGGGGCTTCGACGATCTGATGTTCGAGCGCCACGGCAGAAACCTTCATCACTCCACGGCCCAGGTTGCCTTCCATCACGCGCAGGCCGCCTTCCGGAGAGAACGCACGGGCCACGGGGCGCAGGATGGTTTCGTCGAGGCTTTCGATCGGGCCTTCACGCCATACCAGCTCGCCGTCCACCAGGAACGGTTCCTGGGTGTAGCGGCTCAGGCCGTGACCGGCCACGGTATTCACGTCGTTGTGAAGCAGGCCGGCTTCCAGCAGTTCGCGGATCAGGAACGACATGCCGCCCGCTGCCTGGAAGTGGTTGATGTCGGCCTTGCCGTTTGGATACACGTGGGACAGGGTCGGCACCACCTCGGAGAGGTCGGCCATGTCATCCCAGGTGAGGATGATGCCCGCCGACATGGCGATGGCCGGCATGTGCAGGGTGTGGTTGGTGGACCCGCCGGTGGCGTTGAGGGCGATGATGGAGTTGACGATGGATTTCTCGTCGACGATCTCGCCAATCGGCGTGAAGCTGCCGTTGGCCTTGGTCAGACGGGTGACCTGGTGCGCGGCTTCGCGGGTCAGGGCGTCACGCAGCGGCGTGTACGGGTTGACGAACGAAGCGCCCGGCAAGTGCAGGCCCATCACTTCCATCAACAACTGGTTGGTGTTGGCGGTGCCGTAGAAGGTGCAAGTGCCCGGGCTGTGGTAGGACTTCATCTCCGATTCCAGCAGCTCTTCGCGAGTGGCCTTGCCTTCGGCGTAGCGCTGGCGCACGTCGGCTTTCTGTTTGTTGGAGATACCCGACGGCATCGGGCCGCCCGGCACGAAGATCATCGGCAGGTGGCCGTAGCGCAAGGCGCCCATCATCAGGCCGGGGACGATCTTGTCGCAGATGCCCAGCATCAGCGCGGCGTCGAACATGTTGTGGGACAGCGCTACCGCCGTCGACATCGCAATCACTTCACGGCTCAGCAGGCTGAGCTCCATGCCCGGCTCGCCCTGGGTCACGCCGTCGCACATGGCAGGGGTGCCGCCGGCGAACTGGCCAACAGAGCCGACTTCACGCAGGGCTTTTTTGATTTGCTCGGGGAAATGTTCGTACGGCTGGTGGGCCGACAGCATGTCGTTATATGACGAAACAATTGCCACGTTGGCGGCATTCATCATGCGCAGGCTGTTTTTGTCTTCGGTGCCGCACCCGGCCACGCCGTGGGCAAAGTTGGCACATTGCAGCTTGCCGCGCATCGGGCCGTCGCTGGCAGCGCCGCGAATGAGCGCAAGGTATGCCTCACGGGTTGCACGGCTGCGGGCGATAAGCCGTTCGGTGACCTCAAGTACGCGGGGATGCATGTATAGAACTCCAGGCTAACGGATGTGGCGACCTGAGTGTCTATGCTGGTCAAAAGCCCGCCGCGAAGAGGTTGGCAGGGTGTTGCTTGACCAATCGGACCAGTTGATTCAGGTCACTCGTTGTAGATTGAACAAAATATTGCCACTAAAAAGGCTTGTTTTCTATTTTTATGCGAATAATCTTGTAATTCTTACAACAAATCGACGACAGGCACCTTCCAATGACTCTACGTATCGCTATCAATGGTTTTGGCCGTATTGGCCGTAATGTCCTGCGCGCACTTTATACCCAAGGCTACCGTCAGGATTTGCAGATCGTCGCCATCAACGATCTTGGCGACAGCTCGATCAATGCCCACCTGCTTAAATACGACACCGTCCACGGTACTTTCGACGCAGAGGTCGCCCACGATCAGGAAAGCCTGACCGTCAACGGTGACCGGATTGCCGTGAGTGCCATTCGCAACCCGGCCGACCTGCCGTGGGCTGCACACAAGGTGGATGTCGTCTTCGAATGCACCGGTCTGTTCACCGACCGTGACAAGGCCGCCGCCCATATTACCGCCGGCGCGCGCAAGGTGATCATCTCGGCCCCGGCCAAGGGCGCCGATGCCACGGTGGTGTATGGCGTGAACCATGACATTTTGCGTCAATCCCACCAGATCATCTCCAACGCGTCCTGCACCACCAACTGCCTGGCGCCGGTGGCCCAGGTGCTGCACCGCGAGCTGGGCATCGAAAGCGGCTTGATGACCACCATCCACGCCTACACCAACGACCAGAACCTGACCGACGTCTACCACACCGACCCGTACCGCGCGCGTTCGGCCACCCAGAACATGATCCCGAGCAAGACCGGCGCCGCCGAGGCCGTGGGCCTGGTACTGCCGGAACTCGCAGGCAAGCTGACAGGCATGGCCGTACGTGTGCCGGTGATCAACGTGTCGCTGGTGGACCTCACCGTGCAACTGAAAAAAGAAGCCAGCGCCGAGCAGGTCAACGCGCTGCTGAAAGAAGCCAGCCAGCACTCGAAAATTCTCGGCTACAACACCCTGCCGCTGGTTTCCAGTGACTTCAACCATAACCCGCTTTCGTCGATCTTCGACGCCAACCACACCAAGGTCAGCGGCAAACTGCTGAAAGTGCTGGCCTGGTACGACAACGAGTGGGGCTTCTCGAACCGCATGCTGGATAACTGCCTGGCGCTCTGCAACGCGGAGTAACGGCATGGTCGGCATCGGCTTCATGAACAAGACCATGGCGGCGCGCAAGCGTATCGCCCTGGTTGCCCATGACCATTGCAAGGTGTTTCTCCTGGATTGGGCCGAGCGGCAACAAGACCGCCTGGCCCGCCACGACCTCGTGGCGACCGGCACCACCGGGCACCTGTTGAGTGCCCGCCTGGGCTTGCCCATCGACACTATGATCAGCGGCCCGCTGGGCGGTGATCAGCAACTCGGTGCGCAAATCGCCGAGCAGCGAGTGGACATGCTGGTGTTCTTCTGGGACCCCTTCGAACCGCAGCCTCACGACCCGGATATCAAGGCGCTGCTGCGGGTGGCCGCGGTGTGGAACATCCCGGTGGCCTGCAATGAATGCAGCGCCGACTACCTGCTCAGCAGCCCGATGATGGAACAGGCCCATGAGCACCGGATTCCGGACTACCAGGCGTATCTGCGGGACCGCGTATAACCCCGTAACACCTTAAATGGCCACAAGGCTGCGATCGACTGCGAAGCAGCCGTAAACCAGGCGAACAGGTACTTCAGACATATCGGCAGCGTCTGGAATACGCCGGCTTCGCAGTCGATCGCAGCCTTGGGCCAACACAAGCCTCTCAAAGTGCCACTTGCCATTTGCGTTGATGATAAGCATTATCATTCGCTGCAAATCGGTCTGGTATCACTGTGAGCCAATCTCGCTTCAATCAAGTCTTCCTCACCCAGCGCGTGATTCTGCTGCGCACCTTGCAGCGGATGGTGAATAACCACAGCACCGCCGAGGACCTGCTGCAGGAAACCTACCTGCGCGTCACCCGGGCCTTGAGCGAACGGCCGATCGACCACCTCGAACCCTTCGTGTACCAGACGGCACGCAACCTGGCGCTGGACCACCTGCGCGCCCGCAGGATTCAGGCCCGTACCCTGCAGGAAGATGTCCCGCTGGACGTCCTGCAAAGCGTCGCCTCCCCCGTCAGCACCCCCGAAGATGCGACACAGGCCGAGCAATTGCTCGAACACCTGAGCGTCAGCCTCGGCCAGTTGAGCGCCCGCCAACAGCAAATCTTTATCCTCAGCCGCCTGCACGGTTGCAGCTATCAGGAGATCGCCGACAAGCTCGAGGTGTCCCTGAGCACCGTGCAAAAGGAACTGAAATTGATCATGGCCATCTGCATAGGTGTGGCCGAAAGACTGGATCGCCCTTAAGCTTTGTCGGCACAGTCTGTAGGACTATTGATTAAAACGTGGCGAAGACCCGAGGAACACCGTGACGGATCCGAATAAACTGCACCCCCATGAGCTGGCTCATGAGGTGTTGCAAGACACGGCTATGGACCAAGCCCTCGACTGGCTGATCGCCTTGCAGTGCCCGCAATCCGGGCAGCAGGCCGAATTTGAAGCCTGGCTCGCCAGTGACCCGCTGCACGCCGAAGCCTTCATCAAGGCCCAGACCGCCTGGGGCGGCGCGCCCGTGCACAGCGCGGCCGTCGCCCTGAATGCGCCGCGCAAGCCCAGCGCCTGGCGCCGTATCAAACCCCATTGGAAGCCCCTGGCCACCGCCGCCGTGTTGCTGCTGGGCCTGTTCAGCTTCAGCAACCTGCCGATGCGCCTGCAGGCTGATCACCTGACCGTGGTCGGCGAGCGCCAGCGCCTGCAGCTGGACGATGGCTCGAAAGTGTTGCTTAACACCAATTCTGCATTCTCCAGCAGCATCAAGGACCACCAGCGCATCGCACGCCTGTATCAAGGCGAGGCGTTTTTTGAAGTGCTGCCCAGCCGTGGCCTGCCCCTGGAAATCGACGCCGGCCCGGTGCGCGCCAGCGTGCGCGACACCGCCTTCGCCGTGCGCTACCTGAACGGTGAAGCCCAGGTTCAGGTGCAGCGTGGCGATGTGGACCTGAGCAACACCTTTGACGACGCACGGGTACGCCTGAGCGCCGGCGAAAGTATCCGCATCGGCCCCAAGGGCTTCGGCCAACCGGCCAAACTGGACACCACCAAGGACCTGGCCTGGGTCGATGGCCGGCTGATTTTCGAAAACTGCCCGATGAGTGAAGTGCTGGCCGAGCTGCGCCGCTACTACCCCGGCTGGATCGTCAACAACAACGACAAGCTCGCCAGCGTCGCGGTCACCGGTAACTACCGCCTCGACCAACCGCTGGACGTCGTGCGTTCGCTGGCCCACATCACCTCGGCCAAGCTCTCGGAATACCCGGCGCTGGTGATCCTGAACTAAATGAGAATTATTTTTACTCGATAGCCCGCGACGGTACGTCTCGTTATAGCCAATGCAACTGATTCCTATTTGATTCAGTGTCGCACCTATAAGATTCGTACCTTCCGGAGCGCTCTCGATGTCCTCTCGTTTCAACCGCCGGTCCTCTTCGCCCGTTCGCCGCCAGGGCCTGTCCCTGCTGACGGCCGCCATTTTGTTGGCCGGTGCGCCCGTCATGGTCGCCAGCGCCGCAGAGCCTGCCACCCGCAGCCAGGGCAATTACAGTTTCAGCATCGAACAGCAATCCCTGGTCTCGGCACTGAACGCCTTTACCGCCGTGACCGGCTGGCAAATCGGCCTGCCCGCCGAGCTGGGCCAGGGTGTGTCGTCCCCTGGCGTGCGCGGCTCATTGCCGGCGGATAAAGCCCTGGACCGGCTGTTGGTGGGGACCAACCTGGGCTATCGCAAACTGAGCAATAACAACATCGTCCTGGAAAAGCGTGCCGCTGCCGGCGCCATCACCCTGCAACAAATGACCATCAGCGCCACCCGCCAGGAACAGGCCGTGGACAGCGTGCCCAGTACCGTGACGGTGCATGACCGCGAAGAACTGGACCGCCAGAACGTCAACACCATCCGTGAACTGGTGCGCTACGAGCCGGGTGTTTCGGTCGGTGGTGCCGGTACCCGCTCCAGCAATGCCGGCTACAACATTCGCGGGATCGACGGCGACCGCATCCTGACCCAGGTGGACGGTGTCGAGGTGCCGGACAACTTCTTCAACGGCCCCTACGCCAAGACCCGCCGCAACTACGTCGACCCGGAAATCGTCAAGCGCGTGGAGATCCTGCGCGGCCCGGCCTCGGCCTTGTACGGCAGCAGCGCCATCGGTGGTGCGGTGAGCTACTTCACCCTCGACCCGGACGACATCATCAAGCCCGGCCAGGATGTCGGCGCCCGCCTCAAGACCGGCTACAGCTCCGCCGACGAGAGCTGGCTGACCTCCGGCACCGTCGCCGGTCGCGTACAGGACTTTGACGGCTTGCTGCACCTGAGCCAGCGCAACGGCCACGAAATGGAGTCCTACGACGGCAACAACGCCACCGGCCTGGCCCGTACCGGCGCCAACCCGGAAGATGCGCGCACCACTAACGTGCTGGCCAAACTGGGCTGGAACTACGGTGAAGAAAACCGCCTGGGCCTGACCTACGAGAAGTTCAAGGATGACCGCGACACCAACCTGAAAAACGCGGTGGGCGGCCCGTTCGTCGGTGGCCAGGGCTTTAACTTCTATCGTGGCCGTACGGGCAACGACACCATCACCCGTGAGCGTTTCGGCATCGAGAACAAGTTCGCCCTCGACTCGCCGATTGCCGATCACATCAAGACCAGCCTCAACTACCAGATTGCCAAGACCGACCAGACCACCGCAGAAATCTACCAGCCATCGCGCAAGGTATTGCGCACCCGCGACACGCTGTACGAAGAGAAACAGTGGGTATTCGACGCACAACTGGACAAGGCCTTCAGCATCGGCGAAACCGACCATGTCGTGACCTACGGCACCACGCTCAAGCAGCAGAAAGTCACCGGCTCCCGTGAAGGCTCCGCGACTTGCCTGGCGGTCGGCGCAGGTTGCACCGCCATCGGCGCCCCGAGCCCGTCGGCCTCCGACAGCGTGAAAAAGGCCAGCGACTTCCCCGACCCGACCATCAACTCCTATGCATTGTTTGCCCAGGACCAGATCGCCTGGGACAAGTGGACCTTCCTGCCCAGCGTGCGTTATGACTACATCCAGCTCAAACCCAAGCTGACTCAGGAATTCCTCAACACCGTTGACCCGACACGCATCTACGACCACAGCGACTCGGAAAAGAACTGGCACCGTGTAACGCCCAAGTTCGGCATCACTTACGCGTTGACCGAGCAATACACCTGGTTCGGCCAATACGCCGAAGGGTACCGCACGCCGTCGGCCAAAGCCTTGTATGGCCGCTTTGAAAACCTGCAACAGGGCTACACCGTCGAACCCAACCCGGACCTCAAGCCGGAAAGCAGCCGCGGTGTTGAAACCGGGATTCGCGGCAACTTCGACTCGGGCTCGTTTGACGTGGCGGTGTACTACAACAAGTACCGTGATTTCATCGATGAGGACGCCTCCGTCGCCGGCGGCACCGTCCAGCAGTTCGAAGCCAACAACATCAAGCACGCCACCATCAAGGGCGTGGAGGCCAAGGGCCGCTTGAACCTCGACGCGTTTGGCGCACCGCAGGGCCTGTACACCCAAGGCTCGATTGCCTACACCTACGGGCGCAATGACGACAACGGCGAACCGCTGAACAGCGTCAACCCGCTCAAGGGCGTGTTCGGCCTGGGTTACGACCAGCAGAACTACGGCGCCCTGGTCAGCTGGACCCTGGTCAAGAAACAGGACCGCGTAGACAGCACCACCTTCTTCGCACCCGACGGCAACAGCGCCAACGGCCCGTTCAAGACCCCGGGCTTCGGCATCGTCGACCTGACCGGCTTCTACAAGGTCACCCACGACGTGACCATCAACGGTGGCCTGTACAACCTGACCGACAAGAAATACTGGAACTGGGATGACGTGCGCAGCTACGACAGCGTGGGCGAAGCCGGCGTCACCGGCCCGGCCAACCTGGACCGCCTGACCCAGCCGGGCCGCAACTTTGCGATCAACCTGATCTGGGACATCTGACCCATGGAGCCGCACCCCGGCGGAATTTAATCTCCGCCGGGGTGCGGATTTTTTACTGTGACGCGTCTTCTGGTTCGTCTAGTTCATAACAGCCTGGCAACCAGACGCTTCCCCTCTCAAGGACATCTTCATGACCGCTTCTTCTACTGCTGAACGCCCAAGCCTGCGCTCCCAACGCCTGAACCAGATCACCAACGAGCCGCACACCAAGCTCGACGCCCTGGTGAAGGCCCACGCCCCGTTTGAAACCCAAGCCAACTTCGCCCGCTTCGTGGTCGCGCAGTACCTGTTCCAGTCGGAACTGGTAGCGCTGTACAACGACGCCGAACTGATCAAGATCGTCCCTGACCTGGCCGAACGCTGCCGTGCCGAAGCGGCCAAACTGGACCTGGGCGACCTGGACACCGAAGTACCCGCCCCGGTGGCCGGCGCCGTGAACAACCCGAGCAAGGCCGAAGCGCTGGGCTGGCTGTTCGTGTCCGAAGGCTCCAAGCTGGGCGCCGCGTTCCTGATCAAGCGTGCCGTGGGCCTGGGCTTGAGCGAAACCTTCGGTGCCCGTCACCTGGGCGAACCGGCAGGCGGTCGCGCTGAAGGCTGGAAAAGCTTCACCCGCACCCTCGACGCACTGGAATTCAGCGCCGAAGAAGAAGCCGAAGTGGAAAAAGGCGCGGTTGACGCGTTCGTGCGCTTCACCGTGTTACTGGAACAGGCGTACGCTACCAGCCCTGAACTGGCCTGATTTTTCTGTAGAAACCCAATCAATGTGGGAGCTGGCTTGCCTGCGATGGCATCAACCGGGTGTACCTGATGCACCGAGTTGTCTGCATCGCAGGCAAGCCAGCTCCCACAGTTGATCGGGTGCCAGTCTCTATAATCTGCAACCCACTCCACCCTGCAAGCCCCACTAAAATGACCGGCAAAACCCAATCCTCGTCCAAAATCGCCCGCGTCCTGTTCGGCCTGCTGGCCTACGTCAGCCTGGGCATCGGCCTGATTGCGATTGTGGTACCGGGCTTGCCCACCACCGAGTTCATCCTGCTGGCCGCCTGGGCCGCCACCAAAAGCTCCCCGCGCCTGAGTGCCTGGCTGGAAAACCATCGGCTGTTCGGGCCGATCCTGTTCAATTGGCGCAACGGCAAAATCATCGCCCGCCGGGCCAAGGTCAGCGCCACCGTGAGCATGTTGCTGTGCGCCGGCCTGATGCTGGTGATGCTCGAACACGGCTGGCCGATCTACCTGGCCATCGCCGGGATGAGCATGGGCAACCTGTGGATCTGGTCACGGCCGGAACGCCTCCCGCAACCCACCTGACACCCGCCTACCGCTCATCGGCTCCCGCTCATGAACCGCCGGCCCAAGCCGATGTTCCGGGCATAGCGCCGAATGGACTCGCGTGAGCTTGCAGACCAATAAGTCCATTCGCGGGTACACCTATGTTCGACACCCTCTCCATTCGCTTGAAAATCGTGCTGTTGTCCGGTCTCTGCCTGCTGGGGGTGATCGCGCTGGTAGTCGGCATGAACCTCTACCAGACCAGCCAGAACGACCAACTGATCAGCGACTCAAGCTCGCGAATGCTCACCGACAGCGTGCAGAACCTGTTGCAGGCCAAGGCCGCCGAACAAGCCGTAGAACTGCAAAAGACCTTCGGCGAAAGCCTGTTGGTGGTCACCGCCCTCGCCGACCAGATCAAGGACCTGCGCACCCTGGCCGGCAAGCGCTCGCTGGACGCCGGGGCCTTGCGTGAAGAACTCAACCACAGCCTGAAAACCGCCTTTGATCGCAACAGCAAGGTGCTCGGCATCTGGCTGTCGTTCGAGCCCAACGCGCTCGATGGCAAAGACAGCGAATTCGTCAACGACGCTGCCCGTGTGTCCAACGAAAAAGGCCGCTTTTCCAGCTACTGGAGCCGCGCCGGTGGTGAGGGCCTGAACACGGTGATGGTCGAAGAGGACCTGACCAAGACCACCCTCAACCTCAGCGGCACGCCCTACAACATCTGGTACACCTGCCCGCGAGACACCAAAAACACCTGCCTGCTGGACCCGTATGAAGACACGGTGGCCGGCAATCCGGTGTTGATGACCACCATTTCCCTGCCGCTGCTGGTCGACGGCAAAGTGATTGGCGTGGTGGGTGTCGACCTTGCCCTCAACACCCTGCAAGCCGCGACCGATGCGGCGCAAAAGGAGCTGTTCGACGGTGCCGGGCACCTGGAGATTCTCTCCAGCACGGGCCTGATCGCCGGCTACAGCGGCGAACCCGCCAAAGTCGGCAAGAACCTGATCGACACCCTCGGTGCCGAAGGCAAGGAGATTGTGCAACTGTTGGCCAACGATACCCGCAAGATCCGCGAGGAAGACGGCACGATACGCGCGGTGTACCCGGTCAAGCCGATTGCCGACGCCAAATCCTGGGGCATCGTCATCAAACTGCCCAAGGAAGTGCTGCTGGCAGATTCGCTGAAACTCCAGGCGGTGCTCGACAAGGCCCAGGCCAGTGGCACCGTCAAGGCGTTGCTGGTGGGCGCAGCCGCCGGCTTGCTGGGCCTGCTGCTGATCTGGCTGGCGGCCACCGGCGTGACCCGGCCGATCAACAGCGTGGCCGCCATGCTCAAGGAAATCGCCAGCGGCGACGGTGACCTCACACAACGCCTGGCCTACGGGAAAAAGGATGAGCTCGGCGAACTGGTGAACTGGTTCAACCGCTTCCTCGACAAGCTGCAGCCGACCATCGCGCAGATCAAGCAAAGCATCACCGAAGCCCGTGGCACCGCTGATCAGTCTTCGGAAATCGCGCGCCAGACCAGTGAAGGCATGCAGGTGCAGTTCCGTGAGATCGACCAGGTGGCCACGGCCTCGAACGAAATGAGCGCCACCGCCCACGATGTGGCCAACAGCGCGTCCAACGCCGCCAGCGCTGCCCGGGGTGCCGACCAGTCAGCCCGTGAAGGCATGCAGATTATTGAACGCAGCACCCGCGACATCACCACCCTGGCCGAAGAAGTCAGCAAGGCCGTGACCGAAGTCGAAGCCCTGGCGGTGAACAGCGAACAGATCGGCTCGGTACTGGAAGTGATCCGCAGCATTGCCGAGCAGACCAACCTGCTGGCCCTGAACGCCGCGATTGAAGCCGCGCGCGCCGGGGAAAGCGGGCGCGGTTTTGCGGTGGTGGCCGACGAGGTGCGCAACCTGGCCAAGCGTACCCAGGATTCGGTGGAGGAGATTCGCCTGGTGATCGAGCGCATACAGACCGGCACCCGCGGGGTGGTGGCGACCATGCATTCGAGCCAGAACCAAGCCCAGAACAATGCCGGGCAGATTCATCAGGCGGTGCAAGCGCTGGGCAAGATCAGCGACGCGGTGACGGTAATCAGCGACATGAACCTGCAAATCGCCAGCGCCGCCGAGCAGCAAAGTGCGGTGGCCGAAGAGGTCAACCGCAACGTCTCGGCGATCCGCACCGTGACCGAAACCCTGACCGGCCAGGCCACCGAATCGGCTGCCATCAGCAGCCAACTCAATGCCCTGGCCAGCCAGCAGATGAAGCTGATGGATCAGTTTCGGGTTTAAGCCCCGGTCCAGGCGGCCACGAACGGCGCCAGGTCTTCCTTCGGCGCCGTACGCGGCGGGTTTTGTGGGGTGCCCAGGTAGAGGAAGCCAATCACTTCCTCATCCCCGGTCAAACCCAAACCTTTGGCGACGTGGGCCGAGTACGACAACTCGCCGGTGCGCCACACCGCGCCGATCCCCTGGGCGTACGCCGCCAGCAGAATCCCGTGGGCCGCGCAGGCCGCTGCCAGGCGCTGCTCGGACTTGGGCACCTTGAAGTGTTCTTGCAGGCGGGCAATCACCACCACCACCAACGGCGCACGCAGCGGGCCATTTTGTGCCTTGTCGATAAACGCCTGGGGCGCGTCGGCGTCTTGCAGACGGGCGGCTTCGGCCAGCAGCGTGCCCATGCGCTCACGTGCCGCACCTTCCACTGTCAGGAAGCGCCAAGGCCGCAGTTGGCCGTGGTCGGGGGCGCGCATGGCGGCGGCGAACAGCAGGTCGCGCTGCTCCTGGGTCGGTGCCGGGTCCAGCAGTCGCGGCACGGAAACACGGTTGAGCAAAGCGTCGAGAGCCTGCATTGGCCACCTCCAGAGAAAAATGTGCAGCCATTCTAGCGGGAATGAATCGGATACCACCAAACGATAATTGCTCTTATTCAATCCGCCCTGCCCTGTTAGACTTTGCGGCCTTATTTTCAGCCTACGTTCAGGAAGACTGATGTCCCGTTCGCCCCTGCGCCTGTCTGCACTGTTGATGGCCCTGAGCCTGAGTGCCTGCGATGACGCCCCGCGATTCACGAAAGCGGAGCCGGGCGAAGCACGTGCCGGTGGCGCGGCAACGGTGAGGAAGACCGATCAGAACGCCTTCTCGTTGCCGTCGGCCAACCTGTCGCCCACCCGGCGCCTGGACTTCAGCGTGGGCAACAGTTTCTTCCGCAGCCCCTGGGTGATTGCACCGTCCACCACCACCGCCCGCGACGGGTTGGGGCCGCTGTTCAATACCAATGCCTGCCAGAACTGCCATATCAAGGACGGCCGAGGCCATCCGCCGCTGCCCGATGCGCCCAACGCGGTGTCGATGCTGGTGCGCCTGTCGATTCCCGATGCGCCGCCCTATGCCAAGGTCATCGAACAACTGGGTGTAGTCCCCGAGCCGGTCTACGGTGGGCAATTGCAGGACATGGCCGTACCCGGCGTCGCGCCGGAAGGCAAGGTGCGGGTCGACTACACACCGGTCAATGTCCGTTTCAAGGACGGCACCGTGGTCGAACTGCGCAAGCCGGCGCTGCAAATCACCCAGCTGGGTTACGGCCCGATGCACCCCGACACGCGGTTCTCGGCCCGGGTTGCACCGCCGATGATCGGCCTGGGGCTGCTGGAAGCGATTCCCGACGCCGACATCCTGCGCAACACCGACCCGAAAACCGCCGACAAGGAAGCTCTCGCCGGACGGGCGAATTGGGTCTGGGACGACGCGCAACACAAGACTGTCCTCGGTCGATTCGGCTGGAAAGCCGGGCAGCCGAACCTCAATCAACAAAATGTTCACGCGTTCTCTGGTGATATGGGCCTCACCACGTCCCTGAGACCGTTCGATGACTGCACCGATGCACAAGTGGCCTGCAAACAGGCGCCCAACGGCAATGGCCCGGATGGCGAGCCTGAGGTCAGCGACAACATCCTGCGCCTGGTGCTGTTCTACACCCGCAACCTGGCCGTGCCCGCCCGCCGCGACGTCAACGCACCGCAAGTGCTGGCCGGGAAAAACCTGTTCTACCAGGCCGGTTGCCAGGGCTGCCACACCCCGCAATTCACCACGGCGCCCACCGCCGCCGAACCTGAATTGGCCAACCAAGTGATTCGCCCCTACAGCGATTTGCTGTTGCACGACATGGGCGACGGCCTGGCCGATCACCGCAGCGAATTCAAGGCCGGTGGCCGCGACTGGCGCACGCCGCCGTTGTGGGGCATCGGCCTGACGCAGGCCGTGAGTGGTCACACCCAGTTCTTGCATGACGGCCGCGCCCGCAACCTGATGGAAGCCGTGCTGTGGCACGGCGGAGAAGCCCAGGCGGCGCAGCAGCATGTGTTGTCGTTCAATGCCGAACAGCGCGCTGCGTTGCTGGCATTTCTGAATTCTTTATAAGCTTTGTCCTAATTACAGAAGGGAGCTCGACATGTTCCGTCCCAAGTTGTTGTTCACCAGCCTGGCCGCCCTCGCCCTCGGTGCGTGCTCGCCCCAGGACCCGCAAGCGGTGACCTCGGCGGCCATCGCCAAGCAAGTGATCCTGCCGACCTACAGCCGCTGGGTTGAAGCCGACCGCCAACTGGCCGTCAGCGCCCTGGCCTACTGCCAGGGCAAGGAAAGCCTGGAGACCGCCCGCGCCGACTTCCTGCACGCGCAAAAAGCCTGGGCCGAGTTGCAGCCGTTGTTGATCGGCCCGCTGGCCGAGGGCAACCGTTCGTGGCAGGTGCAGTTCTGGCCGGACAAGAAAAACCTGGTGGGCCGTCAGGTCGAACAACTGGTGAGCGCCCAACCGCAGATCGACGCCGCCGCACTGGCCAAATCCAGCGTCGTGGTGCAGGGCCTGTCGGCCTACGAATACATCCTCTACGACGCCAAGACTGACTTGGCGGACGAGACGCAAAAAGCCCGTTACTGCCCGCTGCTGGTGGCCATTGGCGAGCGCCAGAAACTGCTGGCCGAAGAAATCCTCTCGAGCTGGAACAGCACCGACGGCATGCTGGCGCAGATGACCAAGTTTCCTAACCAGCGCTACGCCGATTCCCACGAAGCCATCGCCGACCTGCTGCGGGTCCAAGTGACCGCGCTGGACACCCTGAAGAAAAAACTCGGCACGCCAATGGGCCGCCAGACCAAGGGCATCCCGCAGCCGTTCCAGGCCGATGCGTGGCGCAGCCAGTCGTCCCTGCAAAGCCTGGAGGCCAGCCTGGCTGCCGCCCAGACCGTCTGGGTCGGCGTCGACAACAAAGGCCTGCGCGGCCTGTTGCCGGCCGATCAAAAGCCGTTGGCTGACAAGATCGACGCCGCGTATGCCGCGTCCCTGAAACTGTTCGCCAGCAACCAGCGTTCGCTGAACGAACTGCTGGCCGACGATGCCGGGCGCCAGCAACTCAACGATATCTACGACAGCCTCAACGTGGTCCACCGCCTGCACGAAGGCGAACTGGCCAAGGCGCTGGGCATCCAACTGGGCTTTAACGCCAACGACGGTGACTGATGATGCTCAGGCGACAGGCTTTGGCGATCGGCAGCGTGCTGCTCAGTGCAATCACCCTGGGTGGCTGGACGCTGTTCAAGCAGAAGGGCAAAAGCCCGCTGCTGCTCTCGGCGCGGGATGACAGCGACGGCAAGCACTACGCCGTCGGCTTCCACCTGGACGGCAAGCAGGTGTTTGCCACCCAGGTCGGCCAACGTTGCCACGACATCATCAACCACCCGACACTGCCGATTGCGCTGTTTGTCGCCCGTCGGCCGGGCACCGAGAGCTACCTGATCGACTTGCGGGACGGGGCGCTGCTGCAAACCATCACCTCCAAGGCCAATCGCCACTTCTATGGGCACGCGGTGGTTCACAAGGACGGCGAGTGGCTGTATGCCACGGAGAATGACACGTCCGATCCGGGTCGCGGCTTGCTGGGTGTGTATCGGTTTGAGGGTGAGCGGTTGGTGCACACCGGTGAGATTTCTACCCATGGGATCGGGCCGCATCAGGTGTCGTGGATGCCTGACGGCGAGACGCTGGTGGTGGCTAACGGCGGGATTCGTACCGAGGCCGAGAGCCGGGTCGAGATGAACCTGAATGCCATGGAGCCGAGCCTGGTCCTGATGCAGCGCGACGGGACACTGTTGAGCAAGGAGACCCTGGGCCAGCAGATGAACAGCGTGCGGCATATGGGGATTGCCAGCGACGGTACGATCCTCGCCGGGCAGCAGTTCATGGGGGCGTCTCATGAGCGCTCGGAGTTGCTGGCGATCAAGCGGCCGGGGCAGGCGTTTGTGGCGTTTCCGGTGGCGGATGAGCAGTTGCAGGCCATGGGGCATTACACGGCCAGTGTGGCGGTGCACAGTGAGTTGCGACTGGTGGCGCTGACGGCGCCCCGGGGGAACCGGTTCTTTATCTGGAACATGGACAGCGCTGAGTTGCTGCTGGACGGGCCGTTGCCGGACTGTGCCGGGGTGGGCGCGGTGGCGGATGGGTTTGTGGTGACTTCCGGTCAGGGGCGTTGCCGGTTTTATGATTGTCGGCAGGTGCCGTTGGTGGGTAAGCCGTTGGAGTTGCCGGCGGGGCTTTGGGATAACCATCTGCATCTGGTTTGATCGGGGGTATATCCGTTGCTGCGGTCAGGGCGGCTATGGGTTCCGCTCTTACAGCGGGTCACTTTTGAAAGGAGCCCAAAAGTAACCAAAAGGCTCTTGCCCCACCACTCGGCACCTCGCCTAGGCTCGGTGTGCCCTCTCTCCGGTACTACTGCGCGGGCCGCCGCGACGGGGCGTCCCTGCCCCGTCGCGGCTAAACCGGCGTCCTGCCGGTTTACCCGCTCCGTACTACCTGCGTTCGGCCAGCGTGGTTTAACGGGGCGCCTAAGATCAAGATCAAAAGCAG
>NZ_JARIXR010000028.1:0-84703 GCF_029269205.1 Pseudomonas sp. 1912-s
CCCGAGGCCGAACGCAGGGATTGAGGAGCGGGTAAACCGGCAGGACGCCGGTTTAGCCGCGACGGGGCAGGGACGCCCCGTCGCGGCGGCCCGCGGAGCAATGCCGGAGTGAGGGAACACCGAGCCTAGGCGAGGTGCCGACAGGCGGGGCAGAGCCCTTTGCTTACTTTGGGGCTTTTCCAAAGTGAGTCGCTGTAAGAGCGAAACCATAGGAGGCCGTGACCGCAGCAACGGATATGCCCACCGCCCAACCCCTCCCTCAAATCGCACGCAAAGCCAGAATCGCCAGATACAGCAACACCCCCCCACACGCCCCATAACTGACACGCTGCCATAGGGGTGACGCGTTCTGGCGCAGCAGGTTGACGAGTGCCGCAATCAGAAAGCACGAAAGCACCGACGCCACCATAAACCCCGCAAAAAACATCAACGTCTGCCCATGGCTCGGCGTCGCCCCGACTATCCCCGACAACGCACTGCCCAGCGCCCCCCAATAAACAATGTTCTTCGGATTAGCCAACGAAATAGCCGCCCCCACCACCAGCGCATTCTGCCCGGACCCGGCCGGTGCACTTTCGGCCTCTGGCAAGCGCCAGGCGTCCATCAGGCTGCGAACCCCGAGCCAGGCCAGATACAACCCACAAACGGCCGTCAGCGGCACCCGCACCGACTCATGCTGGATCAACAACGCCATGCCCGTCAGCCCAATCACCGCCCACACGGCATCCCCCACCAGCGATCCAATCTGCACCAGCAGCGCCGGCGTAAACCCATGCAACAGCCCACGGCGCAGCGTCTCCGCCAACACCGCCCCCGGTGAAAGGCAAAACACAAAACCAAATACCAGCGCCGAAAAAAAGATCGTCAACATGCCTGCCTTCCTTCAAGTGATGGCCGGCATTTTGCGCGAGGGCAGGTGAGGCGTCTTGAACCAGATTGCGCTTTTCAGCCCTTGAGTACGCTTTGATAGCGCCCCGGTGTGATGCCGTAAGCCGCCCGGAAATGCCGATTGAGATGGCTCTGGTCGGCGAACCCCAGGGCGTGTGCAACCTGCGACGCTGCAACGCCCGAGCGCAGCAGGCCCTTGGCGCGCCGGGTGCGCAGTTGCATCGCCCACTGGCGCGGACTCAGTCCGGTTTCTTTCTGAAAGGCACGCAGCAGATGGAATTTCGACAGGCCCAGCTCATCACCGAGGGTGTCGAGGGCAACGGCCTGATGCAGGTTTTCGGCGAGCAGCTCCTGGGCCTTGATCACCAGCCCGCGACCC
Organism: Pseudomonas sp. 1912-s; assembly: GCF_029269205.1. Lineage (NCBI taxonomy): Bacteria > Pseudomonadati > Pseudomonadota > Gammaproteobacteria > Pseudomonadales > Pseudomonadaceae > Pseudomonas > Pseudomonas sp. 1912-s. The sequence goes on from NZ_JARIXR010000028.1 coordinate 1,268, forward strand.
GCTGCGGTGCTACCGGGCAGGCGCACGCCGCTGCAACTGACCACCTCGCCGAGCAGCACCACGAGGGCTTCTTCGCTCAGCTCGCGGGCCATTGGATCGGCACTCAACGAGCCTTCGATCGCCCCGGCCAGCTTCATCGCCAATTCCGGCTGGAAGCACAGCGAACGGTCGAACTCCAGGTGCGCCAGGCCCAGGTCGGTCGCCAATTGGTCAGCGGTCGCATACAGGCTGACAAAGCGCCACGGCTGCCCCTCGGCCGCGCCGCCGCCCTGAATTTGCCCCGGGTTGTACAAGGTGATGCTGCCGGGGCCCGCCTCGAAGGTGCGGCGGTCCAGCCACACCTGCTCCTCGCCGAGCAGGTTGACGCCGATCACGCATTCATCGTGGCTGTGGCGGGCAAACGTCAAGCCGGTGCAGGAGGTGCTGCTGACTTCGTAGTTGCCCAGCCAGGCGTGTTGCATGGAACGCATTGAGGTGGCTCGCAGTGACGGTTGCCCGCGAGCATACGCCGGAAAAGGGCTTCAGATCGACCGTTGATTGACCCGTTTCGACAGTGCTTCGCTGCTCTCCTTGCGCTCTGAATAGCGGTCGACCAGGTCCGGGCGATCCCGCAGCAGCAGGGTGAATTTCACCAGCTCTTCCATCACATCCACCACCCGGTCATACAGTGCCGACGGCTTCATGCGGTCCTGGTCGTCGAACTCCATATAGGCCTTGGGCACCGACGATTGGTTGGGGATGGTGAACATGCGCATCCAGCGTCCCAGCACCCGCAACTGGTTGACGGTATTGAACGACTGCGAGCCGCCGGATACCTGCATCACTGCCAGGGTTTTACCCTGGGTCGGACGCACCGCGCCGAGGGCCAATGGCACCCAGTCCAGCTGTGCCTTGAACACCGCCGACATCGAGCCGTGACGCTCCGGCGAACACCAGACCTGGCCGTCGGACCACTGCATCAGTTGCAGCAGTTCCTGGACCTTGGGGTGGTCGTTGGGCGCATCGTCCGGCAGCGGCAAGCCCGACGGGTTGAAGATGCGTGTCTCGGCGCCAAAGTGCTGCAACAGGCGCGCGGCTTCTTCCACCAGCAGGCGGCTGAACGAGCGCGGGCGGGTGGAGCCGTAGAGCAACAGAATACGCGGCGGTGGGTCCAGTTGCTGCGGCTTGGACAGGTCGTGGTTCAGGTTGGGCAGGGTACTCATCAGTTGCTCCGGTTACAGCGCCGCGATGCGATCGAGTTCGGCCTTGATTTCGACCGGATCCAGGCTGGCAAACGGAATCTCGAAAAAGGCCCGGCAACGGCGTTCAATTATGTCCAGGGTGGCGTGAAACGCAGCGTCGATCTCAGCTTCATCTCCTTGAACATCTGACGGATCTTCCAGCCCCCAGTGTGCCTTGAGCGCCGGGCCGAAATACACCGGGCACGCTTCCCCGGCAGCCTTGTCGCACACCGTGATCACGATGTCCGGCGGGTTGCCTTCAAAGGCGTCGTTGCCCTTGCTGTACAAACCCTCGGTGCTGATGCCGGCGGCCTTCAGGGTGGTCAGGCTGCGGGGCAGCACCTGGCCCTTGGGAAAACTGCCGGAACTGATGGCCTGGAATCCTTCTGGCGCCAGGTGATTGAACAACGCTTCCGAAAGAATGCTGCGGCAGCTGTTGGCGGTGCACATGAACAGGACTTTCATTGAGTGGACTCCGTCAGAAACTCAGGCGCAGGGCGAGGGCGGCGAGGGTGATCAACAGCACGGGCAGGGTCAGCACAATGCCGACCTTGAAGTAGTAACCCCAGGTGATGGTGATGCCTTTACGCGCCAGGATATGCAGCCAGAGCAAGGTGGCCAGGCTGCCGATGGGGGTGATTTTGGGGCCGAGGTCGCTGCCGATCACGTTGGCGTAGATCATCGCGTCCTTGACCACGCCCACGGCATGGCTGGCCTCGATGGACAGCGCACCGATGAGTACGGTCGGCAGGTTGTTCATCGCCGAAGACAGCAGGGCGGTCAGCACGCCAGTGCCCAGGGCTGCGCCCCATACGCCGTAACCTGCGAAGGTGTCGAGCCAGGTGGCGAGGTAGTCGGTCAGCCCGGCGTTGCGCAGGCCGTAGACCACCAGGTACATGCCCAGGGAGAAAATCACGATCTGCCAGGGCGCTTCCTTCAGCACCTTGCGGGTGGAAATCTTGTGGCCCTTGGCGGCGATCACCAGCAGCAAGGTGGCGCAAGCGGCGGAGATGGCGCTGATGGGAATGCCCAGCGGTTCCAGGGCAAAGCAGCCCACCAGCAGAATGCCCAGCACCCACCAACCGGCCAGGAACGTCGCGCGGTCGTGGATCGCACTGGCGGGATCGTCGAGGTCTGCCGGATCGTAGGTTTGCGGAATATCGCGTCGGAAAAACCACAGCAATACCGCGAGGGTCGCGGCAACGCTCACCAGGTTTACCGGCACCATCACGGCGGCGTATTCGTTGAAGCCAATCTTGAAATAGTCGGCCGAGACGATGTTCACCAGGTTGGACACCACCAGCGGCAGGCTCGCGGTGTCAGCGATAAACCCGGCGCCCATGACAAACGCCAGGGTCGCCGCCGGGGAAAAGCGCAACGCCAGCAGCATCGACATCACGATGGGGGTGAGGATCAGCGCCGCACCGTCATTGGCGAACAACGCCGAGACCAGCGCACCCAGCAGTACCATATACGCGAACAATCGCCGACCGCGCCCACGGCCCCAGCGCGCCACATGCAAGGCGGCCCAGGCGAAAAAGCCGGCCTCGTCCAGCAGCAGGCTGATGATGATCAGTGCGACGAACGTGCCGGTGGCGTTCCAGATGATGTGCCACACCACCGGAATATCCGCCAGGCTGATAACGCCAAGCGCCAGGGCCAGGATCGCGCCCATCGTGGCGCTCCAGCCTACGCCCAGGCCCTTGGGCTGCCAGATGACCAGGATGATGGTGAACAGAAAGATAGCAACGGCAACAAGCATGAAAAGCTCTCCGCAGGGTCAGCAGCAGGCGCTGGCCCGTTGTGGTCGGTCGCCCATGGTGTCCAGACGCTGGGCGTCTGTTTTTAACCAGGCTTGGTTGGCTTGCAGGGTGGTGTCAAGCACCGCCGTCACCCACTCAGGCAATGCCGGATTGAGGCGGTAATAAATCCACTGGCCCTGGCGACGGTCCAGCAGCAACCCGCAACTGCGCAGTTGCGCCAGGTGGCGGGAGATTTTTGGCTGGCTGTCGTCCAGAGCATGGATCAACTCGCACACGCAAAGTTCGCCTTCGCGCACAATCAACAGCGTCAGCCGGACGCGGGTGGCGTCGGCCAGGCATTTGAAGACGTTGGGCGGGGAGAAGGGATCGGCCATGTGAGACGCCTTGATACATATGGAAATACGAATATACGTATTTCCATATGTATTGGTCAAACCTTGTTTCGATTGATCTACGTCAACGGCCCGACAATCGACGACAAGTGGTTGAAATTAAACTGAAACACAAATGTCCTAAAGTGCCTGCCCATTGGTGATGAAGGAAGAAAACGTGTGACCCGTGCCACTCGCAACCTGCGCAAGACCCTCGATTCCGTCGCGGACAATAACGAAACCGCGGCCTTTGACCTGATGCGCGCCGTCGAAAAACTCAGTGATGAAGTGCTGCGCCAGCGCCTGCTCAATACCATCCACCGGCTCAACCAGGACGCCCATGAACTGCGCGAAGCCCGGGATGCGGTGGAGCGGGTGTCGGTCAAGCTGGCGTGAGCACGATCGTTCAAGACAATCCCTGACACCGCTGGCATGCTTGTCGACTGACTGTCGATGAGCCCGTTGTGTATGCCTGATGCTCTGCCTCTAAACGCCTTTTCCCGTGGCGCGATTGCGATCATTCCGTTGTCCCTGGCCTGCGCGCCCTGGGGATTGCTGGCCGGTTCCACTGCAATTGACGCCCAATTCACCCCGCTGGAAGCCCAGGGGCTGTCGACCATCGTGTTTGCCGGTGCTGCGCAACTGGTGGCCATCGGCATGGTCAAGAGCGGTGCCAGCCTGATTTCGATCCTGCTGACCACCTTGTTGCTGACCTCCCAGCATTTGCTCTACGGCATGCACATGCGTCCCACGCTGTCGCCGCTCAAGGCCCGGTGGCGCATGAGCCTGGGCTTTCTGCTGACCGACGAATTCTTCGCCCTGATCAGCCAATATGACCGCCAGACTTTCAACCGCTGGTACGCCCTGGGCGTTGGCCTGACGTTCTATATCATCTGGAACGTGTTTACCTTCGCCGGCATCGTGCTCGGCAAAAGCATTCCTGGTCTGGATCAGCTGGGCCTGGAGTTCTCGATCGCCGCAACCTTTATCGCCCTGATCACCCCGGTGGTGCGCGACGTGCCGACCATCGTTTGTGTCGCCGTGTCGTTGCTGTGTTCGGTAGGGCTGAGCTACCTGCATTGGGAATCGGCGGTGGTGGTGTCCGGTGTATTGGGGATGAGCGCGGGGTTTGCCTGCAAGCGGCTGGGAGTGGGGCAACAATGATCTTCGTGATGATTTTTGGCATGGGCCTGATCGTGTTTCTCAACCGCTACCTGTTTATCGAGCCGCGCCTGCCGGTGCGCCTCAATCGCGGGGCGCGGGAATTTCTCGGCTTTGCCGTACCGGGAATGCTCACCGCCATCTGCGGCCCGATCATTTTCCTCGCCGACCACACACTCAACCTGAGCGTGAGCAACCCCTACCTGTTGGCCGGGATCAGCGCGGTGGCGCTGATGTTCTGGACCCGCAGCGTGTTGATCACCGTGCTGTTGAGCATGGCGCTGTTCTATCTGTTCCGCTGGCTGCTATGAAAAACAGGCAAAAAAAAGCCCGCGGGAGGGCGAGCTAGAAGGGAGACTTCTTAAAAATGAGCCTGCCGACTATAGGCGGCAAGGTCTCCCTTCACAGTGAAACAAAGTTCATGAATCTGTCAGCTATTCGATAACCGGGGCCGCGGCTTTCTTGTTGGCCTTGGCCTCGGCCGCCAGGCACTCCAGGGCAAACTGCTCGGTGTAGGTCATCTGGATCGGCGTGCTCTCGCCCTTGACGGTGCGCATCCCGTCGAGGATGTAGCGGATGCGCTTGTCGGTCACACCGATGCGTTTGGCGATCCACGAAGGCGTTTGGCCGATGCGGCTGATCAGCTTGTCGGCGTAGTCGGTGGAGGGGTTGTAGCGCTCGGCGTTGGGTGTCATGGGGTTTCCGGGTAAAAGCGGGTTCGTAAGTAGGCGGCAGGGTGACGCAATAATCATTCGGTGTCGCCTGCTAATGGTACAGTCGCGTTTTTTCCAAGGAAGCTACGGTATGCGGATGGTGGTCATTGGCGCATTGGTACTGGCATCGCTGGCCGGTTGCGCGGGCTCTAAGATGAAAGAGGCGCGTACCGGTACGCCCTACAAAACCCTGGCCTCGGACAAGGCGCCGCTGGTGGTTGCCCAGTGCATCCAGTTCGGCTGGCAGGACGAAGCCGTATTCGGCCTGGACGCCGGTGGTTTTATGGAGCCCGCACAGGCCGGCGGCTTCACCATCTACACCACGGCGGGTGATTACTTTGTCGATGTGCGCAGCGCGGGCGCTGGCGCCACCATCAACTATTATGCGGCCCAGGATGACTACCCGGCCAAGCGTCGCCTCGCCGCACTGGCGACTTGCCTGTAATCCCTTACGTTAGAAAAATTCAGAAATGCCCTGCGGACAGCCCCGCGGGCATTGTCTTAGTATTCCCGTGCTCACCCGGCGTGACGGCTCTTTACCGGTACAGGGACGTCGAGGCCGGAGCGCCGGGAGGGCAGTCTTTTTCTAGCGTGGCATATACCCCAGGTGCCAGCGCCGCGGAATCTTCAACGACACCAGCCCCAGCAGCGCCGACAGCAAACCGCTGACCAGCAGCGCACGAATCCCAATGTGATGCTCCAGCACCGCGCCGATCACCGCACCGGCAAACATCCCGGCCCAGGGGATCAGTTGCACGCGCCAGCCATTGCGCCGTTCACCGAGCATCCAGCGGCCCAGCCCGCGCCCGAATCGCGACAGCGCCCCGGTGACGTAGGTCAGGCCTACCGGTAATCCATTCACTTCTTCGACGGCGGCGTTAAGCATGCCCATGGCGATGATCGCCGCCAGCAACGCCGGCAACTGATCCTCGAACGGCCAGGCCGCGGCCCCGCACAGCAAGGTGGCGATGCACAGCAACAGCGGCAGGGCATGGCGGCGGCTGATGCGGCTGACCATCACGCCCAGCGCGTTACCGGCGATAAAAGTCGCCACCAACAGCGTCAGGCGCCCGGTGAGTCCCAGGTCGCCTTCGCTGATCGCCACCGCGAGGCGCGTGGTGTTGCCGCTCATGAACGAGACAAAATCCCCGCTGGCCATGAAGCCGATGGCGTCGGTCATCCCCGCCAGTACGGAAAGGCTGGCCACCAGCATCAGCCCGACACGCCCGCGCCATTTGTGGCGGTGCAACAGGGCGGCGTTGGTGTAGGGCTTCAGGGATGAAGGCAGCATGGGGTCGGGTTCCTCGGTGAGATTATCCGGCCACTACCGTAGGGCGCTTTGCGTTCGGCTGCAATGACTTGGCGCAGGCCTTTCACACCGGTTCCAGGCGCCAGCCCGCAGGTTGCCATGTCAGGGTGTGGCTGGGGTGGAGTGCGGCGAGAAACTCGGCATCGTGGGACACCGCAACCATCGCCCCGGTAAACCCCTGCAATGCCTGCTCAAAGGCGATCACCGATTGCATGTCCAGATGGTTGGTCGGTTCGTCCAGCAGCAACAGTTGCACCGGGGTTTTGCGCCACAGGGCAATTGCCATCGCGGCCTTCAGTCGCTCGCCGCCGCTGAGCCGCGCCACGGGTTGTGTCACGCGCAAGGCGTCCAGTTGCAGCAAGGCCAGGCGTGTGCGCAGTTCACCCTCGGCCAGCGGGGTGTCCAGCAGGTTGAGCTGTTCGACGATCGAGCGCTGGTCGTCCAGCAGCGCCAGGTGCTGATCAATGTAGGCCGCCGGTACATGCACCGTGCAGTCACCGCTGACCGGCCGTAACTGCCCCGCCAGCAATTTGAGCAACGTGGATTTGCCGCAACCGTTCGGCCCGTGGACGGCCACCCGCATCGGACCCATAAGCTGGGCACTGAGGAAGGTGGTCGGCCGCTGCGGATCCAGCCAGGGCAGTTGCGTGTGCTCCAGGGTCAACACCTGCCGACCGCAAGGCACCGCCGTGCCGGGTAATGCCAGCAGAGTGGGCGTCTCATCCACCACCTGTTCGTAGGCTTTGCGCACCCGCTCATCCAGCGCGTCCTTGTGTTGCTGATGGGCACTGCGCACGGTGCTGACGATTTCGGTGGCGGCGCCTTTCCAGCGCGCTTTGGTGAAACGGTCCACGTTCGCGGTTTCGGCGTGCTTGCGGGAGCGGGCGGCATGGCGCTGGATGTCATCGTTGCTTTGCTTGAGGCGCTTGCGTTCGCGGCTGCGCACCAGGCGCGCATGTTCGAGGGTGGCCTGGGCGGCGTGTTGTTCGGTCTCACGCTGAGCCTGAAACGCCTCGTAGTTACCGCCGTAGACCTGGGTGCCCAAGGGCGACAGCTCAATGATTCGCTGCATGCGGTTGAGCAATTGCCGGTCGTGGCTGACCACGATCAAGCCGCCACGCCACTCGCCCAGTATGCCCAGCAGCCATTCGCGGCCTTGGCTGTCCAGGTGATTGGTGGGTTCATCGAGAATCAGCAGTTGGGGATTCGCCAGCAGGGCGCCGATCACCGCCAGGCGGGCCAGTTGGCCGCCACTCAACTGATCGGCACGGTCCTCGAAACCCACGTCGGCCAGTCCCGCGGCGTCCAACGCCCGGCGCAGCCGCTCGGCCAGGTCCCAGCGTTCATCGATCCGTTCCAGGTCGTCGGTGTGCGCTTCGCCCCGGGCCAACCGGTCCAGGGCGGCCAGCACGTCGGCGGTGCCGGTGGTTTGCGCGACGGTTTGCCCGGGAGAAAGGCTCAGGGTCTGTGGGACATAGGCCAGCCGGGCGCAGGTCTCAAGCGTACCGGAAGACGGCGCCAGCCTGCCGGCAATCAATTGCGCGAGCACGCTTTTGCCCGCGCCATTACGCCCTACAATCCCGCTGGGCGTGCGATCGAAAGACAGGTTCAGGTCGTCCAGCAGGATTTCGCCATTGGCGAACTGGAAATACACATGTTGCAGGGAAACAAGCACAGGCAGCCGTTTGACGTCAGTCATCAGCACCTCCAAAACAATGTGGCACAAGCCAACAAGCGCGCCAGGCGGCTCGTTGCGTTTACATGTTGGAAGGCTTAGTGGTTCACGTCAGCGGTCATCCCGGGATCAGAAAGGACGGGCAGGTTAACCCGGTTTGGATTTGTTCTACAAGCGCTCGGCCAGTTGCTCCAGAAACATTGCCAGCCCCACTTCCTCGGCTTTCAGGCCTTTGCGCACCCGTGGCTTGGGCAGCTTTGCCAGCTCGCCAAGGCTGAAATGCTCCAGCACGGCCGGGTGGATATAGCACTTGCGGCACACCGCCGGGGTATTGCCCAACTGCTTGGCGACGTTTTTGACCATTTCCACCACGTGCTTTTTGGCATCGGATTCCGGCTGCCATTCAAGCTCGCGCAACACCGCCAGCGCCAGGGCGCTGCCGGCCCAGGTGCGGTAGTCCTTGGCGGTAAAGTCCGCGCCGGTAAGGGTGTGCAGGTAGGCATTCACGTCGGTGGAGCTGACCGTGTGGCGCTCGCCGTTCTCGTCCAGGTACTGGAACAGGTTCTGCCCTGGCAGCTCCAGGCAGCGTTTGATCACCGTGGCCAGTCGCCGGTCCTTGACGGTGATCTGGTGTTCGATGCCGCTCTTGCCGCGAAACTGGAACAGGATCTCGCTGCCCTTGACGTCCACATGGCGCGTGCGCAGGGTGGTCAGGCCGTAGGAACGGTTGTCCCGGGCGTATTGGGTGTTGCCGACGCGGATCAGCGTGGCATCGAGCAACAGCACCACCGTGGCCAACACCTTCTCACGGTTGAAGCCGGGCGCGGCGATCTGCGCCTCCAACTGCTTGCGCAACTTGGGCAGGGCGCTGCCGAACTGTTGCAGCCGGGAGTATTTGTCGGTGTCGCGCACTTCGCGCCAGCGCGGGTGATAGCGGTATTGCTTGCGCCCTCGGGCATCGCGCCCGGTGGCTTGCAGATGGCCGCGCGGGTCGGCGCAGATCCACACATCGGTGTAGGCCGGCGGCACCGCGAGTGCGTTGATGCGCTTGATTTCGTCGGCGTCACTGATGCGTGTGCCATCGGCCTTGAAGTACTGGAATTTGCCCCGCAGCTTTTTCCGGGAAATGCCGGGCTGGGTGTCGTCGACGTAATGCAGGTCGCGGGGCAGGTCGGCAAGCAACGCGGGATCGGGCATGGCGCAAATTCCTTGGCAGGTATTTCTGATTGACCGCAGGTTTTTGCGGTCGTGCCAATGGATTCAGGCGAGTACCGCCACCGCCTTGATCTGCGCCCACAACGTTTGGCCCGGATGCAGTTGCAACTGGTCCCGGGAGTACCGGGTAATACGCGCCAGCAACGGTGTACCGCCCGCGTCGAGGCTTACCAGCACGTGTGCTGCGTTGTCCGCAGGAATTTCCTGGGTCACGGTCACCGGCAGGCGATTGAGGATGCTGCTGTGTTCCTCGGCCTGCAGGCTCAGGCTGACGTCCCGGGCCTGGATCTTGAAGCGCAGCTGTTTGCCCAGCGCCAGCGGTGCATGGGCCACGCGCATCTGCAATTGGCTGGCGGGCAGTTGCAGGGTCAGCAGCTGGTAGTGCTCGTCGTAGGCGCAGACTGTCCCATTGATCACCACACCGGCATCGTCACCCAGGGCCATGGGCAGGTCCAGCCGGGCCAGGGTTTCGCCAATGGGGCCGCTGGCCAGGGCCTTGCCGTCGCTGAGCAACACGATGTGATCGGCCAGGCGCGCCACTTCGTCCTGGGCATGACTGACGTACAGCACCGGAATCTCAAGCTCATCGTGCAGGCGTTCGAGGTACGGCAGGATTTCGCTTTTGCGTTTGCTGTCCAGCGCCGCCAAGGGTTCGTCCATCAGCAGCAGGCTCGGGCTGGTGAGCAGCGCGCGGGCGATGCCGATGCGCTGGCGTTCGCCGCCGGAAAGGTGCTGCGGATGGCGGTCCAGCAGGTGGCCGATGCCCAACAGTTCGGTGGCGTGGCTCATCTCCACGCGCCGTTGTTGGCGCGGGATGCGCTTGAGCCCGAATTCCAGGTTGGCCAGCACCGACAAATGCGGGAACAGGCTGGCTTCCTGAAACACGTAGCCCAGGGCGCGCTTGTGCGGTGGCACGAACAGGCCTTTACGGCTGTCTTGCCAGACTTCGTCGTTGATTTGCACGAAGCCTTCTTCGGCCCGCTCCAGCCCGGCGATGCAGCGCAGGCAGGTGGTCTTGCCGGAACCGGAGTGGCCGTACAACGCCGTCACCCCGCGGCCTGGCAGTTGCAGGTCGACGTCCAGGGCAAACCCGGAGTACTTCAGTTGCAGGCGCACCTCGATCATCGACATCAGCTCCAGCCCGCTTTGGTTTTACGGCTGGAGTAGAGCGCCAGCAACACCAGGAAAGAAAACACCACMATGGACCCGGCCAGCCAATGGGCCTGGGCGTATTCCATGGCTTCGACATGGTCGTAGATCTGCACCGAGACCACCCGGGTCTTGTTCGGAATATTGCCGCCGATCATCAGCACCACGCCGAACTCGCCGACGGTGTGGGCAAAACCGAGAATCGACGCGGTGATAAACCCCGGGCGCGCCAGGGGCAGAATCACTGTGAAAAAAGTGTCCCAGGGGTTGGCTCGCAACGTGGCGGCCACTTCCAGTGGGCGAGTGCCGATGGCGGAGAACGCGTTTTGCAACGGCTGCACCACGAACGGCATGGAATAGATCACTGAGCCAATCACCAGCCCGGCAAAACTAAAGGTCAGGGTGCCCAGGCCCAGCCATTGGGTGAACTGGCCGAAGTAGCCGTTGGGCCCCATGGTCAACAGCAGGTAAAAGCCGATCACCGTGGGTGGCAACACCAACGGCAAGGCCACCACCGCGCCAATGGGGCCGCGCCACCACGAACGGGTGCGCGACAGCCACAGGGCGATCGGAGTGCCGATGATCAGCAGGATGACCGTGGTCAGTGACGCCAGCTTCAGGGTCAGCCAGATCGCGGAAAAATCGGCACTCGACAGCGGCATTTACAGCTCGTAACCGTAGGACTTGATCACCGCGGCGGCTTTCGGACCTTTGAGGTATTCAACCAGGGCCTTGGCGGCTGCACTGTCCTTGCCTTTGGTGAGGATCACCGCGTCTTGCTTGATCGGGTCATGCATCGAAGAGGGCACGATCCAGGCCGAACCGCTGGTGACTTTGCCGTCCTTGTAGATCTGCGACAGCGCGACAAAACCCAGCTCGGCGTTGCCGGTGGACACGAACTGATAGGCCTGGGTGATGTTCTGGCCTTCAACGATCTTGTCCTTGACCTTCTCGGTCAAGCCTTCCTTCGCCAGTACCTGGGTGGCGGCCAGGCCATACGGCGCGGCTTTCGGGTTGGCGATGGACAGGTGCTTGAATTCATTCTTCTTCAGCACTTCGCCTTTGGCATCCACGTAGCCTTCCTTGGCCGACCACAGCGCCAGGGTGCCGACTGCGTAGGTGAAGCGCGAACCCTTGACGGTGTCGCCTTCGGCTTCGAGTTTCTGCGGGGTAGTGTCGTCGGCGCTGAGGAACACTTCAAACGGCGCGCCGTTTTTGATCTGGGTGTAGAACTGGCCGGTGGCGCCGTAGGCCGCGACCAGTTTATGGCCGGTGTCTTTTTCAAAGTCGGCGGCGATCGCCTGGATCGGTGCGGTGAAGTTGGCAGCCACGGCCACCTGTACTTCATCGGCATGCGCCGAGGAGAAGGCAAACGCAGCGATCAGGGTAGCGAGGGCCGTGGGGGCCAGGCGTGAGGCGCGAATCATCATCAAGAAGCTCCTTGGGGTTTGCGGCTTGTTATAGGCAGAGGGAGGCGACCGCTATGTATGGGAATATATAGCGGTTGGCCACTGCCGGTACAGTGCAAAGTTGTCCCGGGAGTTCAGGTTCAGCGTCGGCCGAGTTTTTCCAGGGTTTGCGCGGCCAGTTCCAGTGTCAGGTCATAGGTGGAGATGTCTTTGCCCAGGCGCAGTGCCTGGCCTGACCACAAGTTACTGAAGCCGGCTTCGTCCTTGGCCTTGAGCGGCATCAACGCACCGCCGGACAGCGGAAACGCCGGTGCCGTCGGGTTGATCGCGCCCAGTTCACGCATCACCCGGTTGACGATGCCCCGTGCCGGGCGCCCGGTGAACAGGTTAGTCAGCGCGGTTTCACTGGCCTGGGCGTTGCGCAAGGCGTGGTGGTGTGACTTCGACACCGTTGCTTCAGGGGTAAACAGGTACGCCGTGCCGATCTGCACCGCCGAGGCGCCGAGGGCAAAGGCGGCGACAATGCCCCGTGCATCACCGATGCCGCCGGCTGCGATCACCGGCACGCTCACCGCGTCGACGATCTGTGGCACCAGGGCCATGGTGCCAATCTGGGTATTGAGGTCGTCGCTGAGGAACATCCCGCGATGGCCGCCGGCTTCGGCGCCCATGGCAATGATTGCGTCGCAGCCGTGCTGCTCCAGCCAGATGGCTTCTTCAACGGTGGTGGCCGACGACAGTACTTTCGCGCCGGTGGCCTTGACCCGGTCCAGCAGGGATTTTTCCGGCAGGCCGAAGTGAAAACTCACGACTTCCGGACGGAACTCTTCCACCACTTCACACGCGGCATTGTTGAACGGTGCACGGTTGGAGACGGGCGTAGGCGCGTCAAAGTCGGCGCCCAGTTCGCGGTAGTAGGTTTCCAGCAGGTTCTTCCACTGAAGGTCGCGGTCAGCATCCGGCGCCGGTGGCTGATGGCAGAAGAAATTGACGTTGAGTGGCCGCGAACTGGCCTGGCGGATAACAGAGATCGCTTCGCGTAATTGCTCGATGCTCAGTGCTGCGGCGGGCATCGAGCCGAGAGCGCCGGCCTGGTTGACGGCAATCACCATCGCCGTGCTGGTGGCATTGGCCATGGGCCCCTGGATGATCGGTAACTCAATGCCCAGCAGGTCAAGAATTCGGGTGTCTGGCCAGGTGCTCATGGGACGCTTCTCCAACGGTGGAATGCTGTTCCGTCGTTTTAGCAGGGCCAGGCAGCACCAGGCCAGTCTGTATTATTCACTGGACGAATCCGGTGTTTCGTGCGCGGCCATCAGTCGATGGCGTGGCCCAATACCACATGAATCCGCTGGGCAATATGCGCGGCGTGGGTTTCCAGGGCGAAGTGGCCGGTGTCGAGTAATTCCACCACCGCGTTGGCGTTGTCGCGGCTGTAGGCATGGGCGCCCGGCGGGATGAAGAACGGATCGTTCTGGCCCCAGATCACCAGCGTCGGCACTTGCGTGGCCTTGAAAAACGCCTGGAACGCCGGGTACAGCGTCAGGTTGTTGCGGTAGTCGAGGAACAGGTCCAGCTGGATCTCGTCATTGCCGGGGCGCTGCATCAAAAGCACGTCGAGCATGTAGGACTCCGGTGCGACCAACTCCGGTTGCGGGACGCCATGCAGGTACTGATAGCGCGTGCCTTCCAGGCTGATGACGGCATTGCGAATCACCTCGCGATTGGCCTGGCTGGGTTCGGCCCAATAGGTACGGATAGGCGCCCAGGCGTCACCCAAGCCTTCCAGGTACGCGTTGCCGTTTTGCGACACCAGCGCGCTGACCCGTTCCGGGTGCGCCACCGCCAGGCGCAGGCCCACCGGCGCACCGTAGTCGAACACATAAAGGGCATAGCGGCTGAGCTGCAGGGCGTCGACGAAATGGCCGACGGTGAGCGCCAGGTTGTCGAAACTGTAGTGGTAATTGCGTTCGGCGGGGACTTCGGTGAAGCCGAAACCAGGCAGGTCTGGCGCGATGACCCGGTAGCGGGTGGCAAGCAGCGGGATCAGGTCGCGGTACATATGGGACGAACTGGGGAAACCATGCAGCAGCAACAGCACGGGGGCGGACGGGTCGCCGGCTTCGCGGTAGAAGATGCGCACGCCATCGGCATCAACGTGCTGGTAGCGAACCACTGGGGTTGAAATCGACATGATCGGAGTCCTCTTTGTAACTGGATAAGGTTGTTTGTCGGGTTACTTGTTTTTAGGCTGCACCCGAAACAGTAACCTGTCAAATTAATTTATAGGGTTACTTTTATGTGAGCTTGGTAACTATCCAAAAGCCCAATCAGCGGTTACGATGACCCGGACTTGAAGAGGACTCGCCATGACCGCCATCACCCCACCCCCGTTGGAACCCTATGTTCTGGCCGATCATCCGGTGCTGGACATGCTCAATACCCGGGCGAATGTCGACGGCGTGCCATTTGAGTTCTGGCAAGGCGATGGCGATGTCGAGCGCTGGCTGGTGCGGCTGGGCTGGTGCGATGAGGGCACGGTGCCGGTGTTCGAGGAGGGCGCGCTGCTGGGCGCGGCGCGGGGCTTGCGGGAGGTGATCCGGCAGTTGCTCGAACAGCGCAAGGCCGGCGAGCAGGGCGACCCTGGCGCACTCAATGCATTTTTGCGCAAGGCGGTCAGTCACCCGCAGCTGGCTTGGCCGGCACCTGGCGAGTTGCGCCTGGAGCGACAGCGCAAACAGCAAACCGCCGAGCAGTTCCTGGCACCCATTGCCGAAGCCGCTGCGACGTTGCTGGTGGAAGGGGATTTCGGGTTGATCCGCACCTGTGAGCATCCCGAGTGCGTGCTGTGGTTTTACGACCGTACCAAGGGGCACAAGCGCCGCTGGTGCAGCATGGCGCTGTGTGGCAACCGGCATAAGGTGGCGGAGTTTCGCAAACGTAAACTCCAGTAACCGTCTTCAGGATTCTGCCGGGCTTTCGCGCTCCAGCAGTTGGCGTTTGCGTTCAACGCCCCAGCGATAGCCCGACAGGTTACCGTCGGCGCGCACAACGCGGTGGCAGGGAATCGCCACGGCCAGGCTGTTGGCGCCACACGCTTGAGCCACGGCGCGGTAGGCAGTTGGGGCGCCGATGCGCTGGGCGATCTCGGCGTAGCTGGCGGTGCAACCCACCGGGATTTCCCGCAAGGCCTGCCAAACCCGTTCCTGAAACGCGGTGCCACGCAAATCCAGGGGCAAATCCAGGCCCAGGGCCGGCGCTTCGATGAAGCCCACCACCTGGGCGATCAATTGTTCGAAGTCGTGATCGGCGCCCAATAGATTGGCACGGGGAAACTGGTCCTGAAGGTCGCGCACCAGTTTGTCCGGGTCATCCCCCAGCAGGATCGCGCATACGCCGCGATTGCTCTGCGCCACCAGGATCGCGCCCAATGAGCATTCGCCGACGGCAAAACGGATGTCTGTGTTGGTGCCTCCGGCTTTGTAGTCGCCAGGCTTCATGCCGAGCAATTGGTCGGCAGCTTCGTAAAAGCGGCTGTTGGAATTGAAGCCCGCGTCGTACAGCGCGTCGGTGACCGAGTGTTGGTCCTTGAGCCCGTCACGCACCTTGCGCGAGCGATGGGCGCTGGCGTAGCGCTTGGGCGTCAGGCCGGTCACCGCTTTGAACACCCGATGAAAATGGAATGGGCTCAAGCCGGCGAGGGCGGCCAAGGCTTCAAGGGACGGCAAGGTTTCGGCTTGCTCGATGTGTCGGCAGGCGCTTGCCACCAGTTGCGCATGGCGTGCGGCGACTTGGGTCTGGTCGCCCGAATAGCGTTTGTTGGGGCGGTAGCCCGCGGCTTCGGCCTGTTGCGGGGTGTCGAAGAATTCGACATTCTCCGGGCGCGGCCGCCGTGCGGAGCTGCTGGGGCGGCAGTACACGCCGGTGGTTTTCACACCGTAGACGAAGGTCAAGTCAGCCTTGGCGTCGCGGGCGACGATGGCGGCCCAGCGCGGGTCTTGTTCGGTGGCGTGGCGCGCGGTCATGGTGGTGACTCCTGTTTGAGGAATGCCAGGTTAGTCCCGTGCGGCATTCCCATCACTCCGATGCTTGCGGTCAAATTCATCCGGCGGTTCGAAATGTCAGGTTGATACGCTGCGGCCCCATCACCGGATGAGTGCCTGGCTTGATCGGCATCACGCCGTGAAAGCGCAGGCGATCCACGCCGCCCCACACCACCACATCGCCATGGAACAGCGAGACCTTTTGTGGCTTGTCGCTCCGTACATGGCCGCCGAACAGAAAGATCGCCGGCAAACCCAGGGACACCGATACCACCGGGGCTGCGTAGTTGCGCTCGTTCTTGTCCTGATGCAGGGACATTTTGGCCCCCGGCACGTAGCGGTTGATCAGGCAGGCATCCGGCTGGAAATCAGCGAAACCCGCGTCTGCTGCCGCCATGGTCGCCAGTTGGCGCAGTGCCTCGGGCAGTGCTGGCCAGGGTTGTCCGCTGTTGGGGTCAACCGCGGAGTAGCGATAGCCCGTGGGATCGGTTGTCCAGCCCAACTCCCCACAACTGCTCAACGCCGCCGACATGGTAAAGCCGCCCGGCGTGACCATTTGCCGGAACGGCGACTGGGCCAATATGCGCCGCAGTTCCGGCAGCAAACGCTCGACCCAGGGCAGGGCATAGCCCTTGAGCACGCAGGACTGCTCGCCTATTTGCTCGCGCCCCGCGGGTTGCCGCAAGGCCTCGTCGGCAAACAGATCGAGGGTGGGGCCGGGATTGCTCTTACTGCGCATCGTGAAAAATCACTCCCAAGGTATGGCGCCTGCCACTGTGCAGAACACTGACCCCATGGCGCAAGGTGACCCGATGAAAGCCCCTCGCACTGGGCACGGGTCGCTGATTGACCGCGAAGACCACCGCGTCGCCCTTGTTCAGGGGTACGACATGGGCACGGGATTGCATTCTTGGCCGCTGTTCGGTCAGTACCAGTTCGCCGCCACGGAAATCCTCTCCCGGCTGCGACAACAAGATGGCCACTTGTAAGGGGAATACATGTTCGCCGTACAGATCCTGGTGCAGGCAGTTGTAGTCACCGGGGCCATATTGCAGCAATAACGGCGTAGGGCGTTGCTGCCCGGCGGCGTGGCAGCGGGCGATGAAGTCGGCATGGTGCGCCGGGTAGGTGATCGGCAGGTTCATCCGCTCGTTCCAGCGATTAGCCTGGGGCGCCAGGTACCCATACAGCTGTTCACGCAGCTCGCTGATCGGCGAGGGCAACGGGTAGCGGAAGTACTTGTACTCGCCACGGCCAAAGCCGTGCCTGGCCATCAGCACGTGGGAGCGAAACAGGTCCTGTCGGGGATAATGGCTGCTGAGTGCTGCGCATTCACAGTGCTCCAGCAGGCCCGGGATCAGCGCATTGCCCTGTTGATCGAGGTCTCGCTCGATCGCGTCCCAGTTCAGGTTGGCCAGGCGTTCTTGCAGTGGAGTAGGAGGCATCGACGAGTTCCTGTGGCAGCGGGTAAAGGCTGCCAGTCTAGGAAGTCGTCAGCGGCGTGACACTCCGATGCTTGCGCTCGAATTACAGGGCCTTGCTCACATTGATATCGGTGATTTCATCGCTGGCGTCGTGGATTTTCGCCAGGGCTTCCTTGGCTTCTTCGAGGCTGCCGGCCTGCAATTGGGCGAACTCGAAGCGGCGCTCACCGTTGAGTTTGTACTTGATCACATATTTGGTGGTAGTCACGGGCATTCCTGTCAGCTCAGTTTCGAATTGGTGCGGCGCACGATGCGGATCTTGTGGGACAAGGTCGGCTTCTTGGTCACGCTGATGGCACGGCGGGTCACGACGTCCAGGGTAATGTTCCAGAACCCGGTGCTCGGCGCGGTGATTTTTGCCGGGAACTTGTCAAATGCGCCGCCGTGGTAGGTATGGCGGCCACCGTTCTTGAAGCTGCGAAAGTTCGCGTCGCTCATCAGGCGGATGTTGCAGGTTTGCGAGCATTCAATGACGACAATATCTCCTTCATTAAGGTGTTCGCGCTGGTGGATGAATTTCATGGGGTGTCTCCAGAAGGGCTTTTTCTGAAAAATCAGAACGATACGTAGGTTAAGATGGAGTTTATCAGCCCCAGCACGTTTATTATCGGACCGTCGTCGACGACTTCGACAATTTAAAACAGTTATTTACCGAGTTATCAGGGATAAATCCAACGTGGGCGGGAGAAAAATACCTTCCTCGCTGTCGTAGGGTCTTTATCGGAGGTTTTTTATATGAAGTGGAGTGTGTTGGTTCTGGCCCTGGCGTTGGGTGGATGTGCTTCGGTGGCGGATATCAAGCAGACCCCACCGACGCTGGCAGTGATCTCTGGCAAAAAGCCGCAGGAATACGCGGCGTGTGTGGTTCAGAAATTGTCCAAAACCCGCAGGCCGTCCCAGATCGAGCCCCACAAGGAGGGTGTTCAAGTGATTGTGCCGCAGAAGTTCTCTGCTGATCCGTCGGCTATCTTTGAAATTGAAGAGCGCTCCAGCGGCAGCAGCATCAAGCTCTACGAGAGCATGTCCAATGTGCCGATTCGCCCGGGTGACGTGAAGGCCGCCGGCGAGGCATGCATTTCCGGTTAATCCGGTAGGCCACCCACTTTCGAATCCGATCAGGAAGCCCGACCTGCCAGCGCAGTGTCGGGTTTTTTGTGCATGTTTTTTTGTGTGTGGTCCTTTTCTGTAGGTTTTGAGTGTTGTGGCTGTCGGATCATTACCCTACCATTTGTAGGCTTATGCCTAATTCGCCTAAGCATATAACTATAAAAATGGAGTCGTGATGATGTCTCTGGAACGAGTTCTGATGGGTAGCGCGTTGTTGCTGATAGTGGGCAGTGCCCACGCGCTGGAGGGAAAAAACGTGTTTACACAGGGCGGTTCCCAGCCGGGAGCGGCGCCCTGTGTGGCTTGCCACGGCGCGGATGGCCTGGGGCTGGCGGCGGCGGGTTTTCCGCGCTTGGCCGGTTTGCCTGCGGGTTATTTGCGCAAGCAACTGCAGGATTTCAAAAGCGGCGCGCGTAACAGTCCCGTGATGCAACCGCTGGCCAGCGCACTGACGGAAGAAGAAATCAACGCCGTGACCGAGGAGCTGGCGGCAATGCTCGCGCCGGCGCCTGTCCCGGTGCACCGCAGCAATATGCCAACTGACGCTGCGCAAAAGATTGCCCTGCAAGGCGCGTGGGAACGCCAGATTCCGGCCTGCGTCAGTTGCCATGGCCCGGCCGGCGTGGGTGTCGGCGAGGCGTTTCCACCCTTGGCCGGGCAATCGGCAGCCTACCTGGCAGCGCAGTTGAACGCCTGGCGC
Source organism: Pseudomonas sp. 1912-s (assembly GCF_029269205.1). Lineage (NCBI taxonomy): Bacteria > Pseudomonadati > Pseudomonadota > Gammaproteobacteria > Pseudomonadales > Pseudomonadaceae > Pseudomonas > Pseudomonas sp. 1912-s. The sequence continues at coordinate 20,587 of NZ_JARIXR010000028.1, forward strand.
AGCGGTACACGTCATAACGATCCGAACGATCTGATGGGGCATGTCGCCAAATCCCTCAGCGCTGAAGAAGTGCAGGCGGTGGCCACTTATTTCGCGTCGCTGAGCGGCCAGGAGGCCAAGCCATGAAGCGTTTCTTGTGTGCGCCGTTGCTGGGAACCCTGATCAGTGTGCCGGCCCATGCGGCCACCATCGCCATGGAGGACCAGTCACAGTTGCAGCCTGCCGCTCATCCTGCGGCCGCGCAGTTCCTGCCGCCGAAAGAGAGTGAGCTGCCGGACAACGCCTACGGCAAGCTGGTGAAACAGGGTTACGCGCTGTTTGTCGACACCAAGCGCCTGGCGCCGCAGTTTGTCGGTAATGGCCTCAATTGCAGCAACTGCCACCTGGACCAGGGACGCCTGGCCAACTCCGCGCCGCTGTGGGGTGCTTACCCCATGTACCCGGCGTATCGAAAAAAGAACGACAAGGTAAACACCTTCGCCGAGCGCCTGCAGGGTTGCTTCCAGTTCAGCATGAATGGCGGCACGCCACCGGCGGCAGACAGCCCGGAGATTACTGCGTTGTCGGTGTATGCCTACTGGCTGGCGAGCAAGGCTCCCCTGGGCGTCGAACTGCCGGGGCGTGGCTACCCGGACGTGCCGGCCCCCGGCAAGGGGTATGACCTGGCCCAGGGCGCTGAAGTCTATAAGGGCCAATGTGCCGTTTGTCATGGTGCCGAGGGCCAGGGCCAGAAAGTCGGCGACAGCTACGTGATGCCGCCACTCTGGGGTAAAGACTCCTACAACTGGGGCGCCGGGATGCACCGGATCAACACGGCAGCGTCCTTCATCAAGCACAACATGCCCCTGGGCAAGGGCGGCAGCCTGACCGACCAACAGGCCTGGGACGTGGCGGCCTACGTCAATCGCCACGAGCGGCCTCAGGACCCGCGCCTGGTGGAAGGCTCCGTGGAGAAAACCCGGGTGAAGTTTCACGCCAATGACGGCATCAATCTTTACGGGCAGACGGTCGATGGCGTGCTGATTGGCCAAGGCATCCGTTAAACTGTCGATCACCCATAAAAAATGCCGCTGAATCAGCGGCATTGTCTTTTCGGATATTCAGTCATGAAGCGTGAGCAAGTCAGAGACCGACATGCAGGGGGTCATATTTCTGCGACCCATGTGATTCAAAATCCTGCGGATACAGGCGAGTGGATCGTATTCTTCAAGAAGAGCGGCGGTCGCAGCTATTTCCTGGTAGATGACCAGGATGAGGTCGAATCCTTCTCTCGCCTGGACGACTTGATCGAGACCATTCGCGGCCTGGGCATCAAGTTCGCCGAAATTCACATGTAATTACTTGCAGACCACGGTCACGCTGCGGGTTTTGTAGTTGCCGACATCCTTGCCCAGGGTCTTGTCGCTTTCTTTCAGGGCCGGCGTACCCTCAGTGCCGACAATCCGGTAACCGGTGCCAGCGCAGGACGCATCCGCCTTTTCATAGCAGCTGGCCCAGGAGTTGGCTTCGCCGGAGCAGTCGATAGCCAGTCCTTGTTCGCCGTTTTTCAGGACGGTGTCGGAGGTGGTGGTGCAACCACCCGTAAGCGCCAGTACCGCAATCAGTGCCAGGATCTTGTTCATGTAGGAGTCGTCATCAGGGTGTTGGAAGGGGAGCGCTGACACTGTCTTGTGGTGAGGGGGCTTGCCCCCCCCGTTGGGCTGCGAAGCAGCCCCGGAAACAGGCCTTACTTGGTCTTGGGACGTTTGCTCGACGCGTGGCCTGCTTCATCCACAAACACTTCGGCCACTGCAATGGCTTGGGCTTCGCTCGCGAATGCCCCGGCAACGCTGTCGCCGTGGAAGTTGATCAAGTGCCAGCCGTCCGCTCGCTTGGTGATCAGGTAGCCGTTCACGCCTTTTGGTTCTGACATCTATCAATCTCGTTGTTTGGTTCAGGCTGCAATGATAGCGCCAAACGGCGTGGGGCGGCGCAAGTTGTTGCTGGTCAGTGCCGATCGCGATAAAGCGTGCTAAAAAGGTTGAAGCCCTTTGAATGACGGGCGCAAGCCGACGATTTTTAACAGCGACGAAGGCACTTGATTGAATGCCGGCGGAACTTACGCCGACATTTTTTCTCTATGTTGACATCGCAACGCCAGCAGGACCCATTGTAAGGTGACTGCGGCCTGATTAGACTGCGCCGAATTTCGTACGCACAGCCCTTTGTAAGGACTCATATGATCAAGAAATGCTTGTTCCCAGCAGCCGGTTACGGCACTCGCTTCCTGCCAGCGACCAAGGCCATGCCCAAAGAGATGCTGCCGGTGGTGAACAAGCCACTGATCCAGTACGGCGTTGAAGAGGCACTGGATGCCGGCCTGAACGAAATCTCGATCGTGACCGGCCGTGGTAAGCGCGCCCTGGAAGACCACTTCGACATCAGCTACGAGCTGGAAAACCAGATCAAGGGCACCGACAAGGAAAAATACCTGGTCGGCATCCGTAAACTGCTCGACGAGTGCTCGTTCTCCTACACCCGCCAGACCCAAATGAAAGGCCTGGGTCACGCGATCCTGACCGGTCGCCCGCTGATCGGTGACGAACCGTTCGCCGTGGTACTGGCCGATGACCTTTGCGTAAACCTGGAAGGCGACGGCGTGCTGACCCAGATGGTCAAGCTGTACCAGAAGTACCGTTGCACCATCGTCGCGGTTCAGGAGGTTGACCCTCAGGAAACCAACAAGTACGGCGTGATTGCCGGCGACGACATCGGTGATGGCCTGATCCGCGTACGCGATATGGTTGAAAAACCGGCGCCGGAAGATGCCCCATCGAACCTGGCGATCATCGGCCGCTACATCCTGACCCCGGACATCTTCAAGCTGATCGAAGAGACCGAGCCAGGCAAGGGCGGCGAGATCCAGATCACCGACGCCCTGCTGAAGCAGGCAAAAGACGGTTGCGTGATTGCCTACAAGTTCAAAGGTCGTCGTTTTGACTGCGGTGGCGCTGAAGGCTACATCGAAGCAACCAACTTCTGCTACGAGCACTTCTACAAGACTGGCAAGGCTTACTGATTCACGGTTGCCTGCTTGATCTGGGAAAGCCACCTTCGGGTGGCTTTTTCGTTTTTCGGCCCCATGTAAGCAGGTATGCTGTTGTCCTGCCGAGGAGAGTGAAATGGCCTACGATTTTGACCTTTATGTAATTGGTGCCGGTTCCGGCGGTGTGCGCGCTGCGCGATTCGCTGCAGGTTTTGGCGCCAAGGTGGCGGTAGCGGAAAGCCGCTACCTGGGCGGTACCTGCGTGAATGTGGGCTGCGTGCCGAAGAAACTGTTGGTGTACGGCGCGCATTTCGCCGAAGACTTCGAGCAGGCCAGCGGTTTCGGCTGGTCCCTGGGTGAAGCCAACTTCGACTGGGCGACCCTGATCGCCAACAAGGATCGCGAGATCAACCGCCTCAATGGCATCTACCGCAACCTGCTGGTCAACAGCGGCGTGACCCTGCACGAAGGGCATGCGCGACTGGTGGACCCGCACCAGGTGGAAATCAATGGCGAGCGCTTCACCGCCAAACACATTCTGGTGGCCACCGGTGGCTGGCCGCAGATCCCGGAAATCCCGGGGCGCGAGCACGCCATTGGCTCCAATGAGGCGTTCTTCCTCAAAGAACTGCCCAAGCGTGTGCTGGTGGTCGGCGGGGGTTATATCGCCGTGGAGTTCGCCGGGATTTTCCACGGCCTGGGCGCGCAGACCTCGCTGCTGTATCGCGGTGACCTGTTCTTGCGCGGTTTTGACGGCTCGGTGCGCACGCACTTGAAGGAAGAGCTGACCAAGCGCGGCCTGGACCTGCAATTCAATGCCGACATCGAGCGTATCGACAAGCAGGCCGACGGCAGCCTCAAGGCCACCTTGAAAGACGGTCGCGTACTGGAAACCGATTGCGTGTTCTACGCCACCGGCCGGCGCCCGATGCTCGATAACCTGGGGCTGGAGAACACCGGCGTCAAGTTGGACAAGCGTGGTTTTGTCGAAGTGGACGACCTGTACCAGACCGCTGAGCCGTCGATCCTGGCGATTGGCGATGTGATCGGTCGTGTGCAACTCACGCCGGTGGCGCTGGCCGAAGGCATGGCCGTGGCGCGTCGATTGTTCAAGCCTGAGCAGTATCGCCCGGTGGATTACGCGATGATCCCGACGGCGGTGTTCAGCCTGCCGAACATCGGCACCGTGGGCCTCAGCGAAGAGCAGGCGCGTGCAGACGGCCACAAGGTGCAGGTTTTCGAAAGCCGCTTCCGGCCGATGAAGCTGACCCTGACCGAGTGCCAGGAAAAGACCTTGATGAAGCTGGTAGTGGACGCCGAGACTGACAAGGTCCTGGGCTGCCACATGGTCGGCCCTGACGCTGGCGAGATCGTGCAAGGCCTGGCAATCGCACTCAAGGCGGGCGCGACCAAGCAGCATTTCGACGAAACCATCGGCGTGCACCCTACGGCGGCGGAAGAGTTCGTCACTATGCGCACGCCGGTGGCGCAGTAATCAGCACTCGGTAGTTGCCTCTGGCACCGTCGCAATGACGGCTGCCAGGCGCAGCGCCTCGATGCTGGCCTGGGCTTTGACCAGGTCCAGCTCCAGGGTCTTGTTGACCTGCTGGTGTTCGGCCAGCGCTTCCTGGCGTGCCTGATTCTCCAACTGTGCAACCCGCAAGCGTTCCTGCAACAGGGTGCGCTCGCTGTCGATCACATTCACCTGTTCGCTCAACTGGCGCTGCTGTTCGCGGTCCTGGCGGGCCTGTTCCTGCAAGGCACTCAGCTCTTTCACCGTCACCCGGTGCTCAATCAGCAGGCGCTCGTTATCGCGGTGCAGTTGGGTGATCTCATCCTGGCGCACCATCGCGCTCTGCTGGGCCTGGCGCAGCTCTGCCTGTACCTGCTGCAACTGTCCTTCATGGCGGCGCTGTTCCTGCTCGCGCTGATCCTTGATCGCGTTGCGGTAATGCTCAAGGGCATCCCGTGCATGCAGGTGCTTCTCTTCCAGTGAGCGAATCTGCTCGTCTTTATCGTTGATCCGCAGCTCGTAATCGCTGCACGCCTGGCTCAACCCGGCGTTGCGGGTTTGCTCGGTTTGCAGGCTGGAGCGGGTGCTTTGCAGGGCCGCGCTTTCATCGGCCAGGGCGGCCGCCTGGATATCGAACTGTTGCTTGAGTTGGCTGTGGGCGGCTTCCAGCGCTTCGGTCTGGGCGAGCAGGGCGGCTTGCTGTTGCTGGAACTGCGCCAGGGCCAGGTCGATCGGCTCCTGCGCCTTTTCCTTGAGGCGCTGGGCCAGGCGCGCCACTAGTTCGCCCAGCTCGTCGTCGATGGGCGCTTCAGTAATGGTCTGGCGGGTTTCGCTTTCGTCCAGCTCCTTCAAATAGCGATGAATCGTGGTTTTCGAGCCGGTATTGCCCATCTCGATGCGTACGGCATCGATGCTTGGGTTTTCGCCGCGGGCGAGGATCGCCAGGCGTGCCGTTTGAACTACTGCTTTATTGATGCCGCCGCGAGCCATGGAGTCTCCGTCGATTTAGTACTGTGGTACGTAGTATGTATATACGTACTATATCATGATTGTATTTAGTCTTAAATTGTTGATTTAACAGATGGGATATTGGCTTATTATCCCGTGTGATAGGGTTTTGAAGTGGATGTTGCCCAATGGCAGTACAGGTATGAGTGAACTGGACCGTTATCTGAATGCGGCCACCCGCGATAACACCCGCCGCAGCTATCGGGCGGCGATCGAGCATTTCGAGGTGAATTGGGGTGGGTTTCTGCCGGCCACCAGCGACAGCGTGGCGCGGTATCTGGTGGCGCATGCGGGCGTGCTGTCGGTCAACACGCTGAAGTTGCGCTTGTCGGCGCTGGCTCAGTGGCACACCAGCCAGGGTTTTCCCGATCCGACCAAGGCGCCGGTGGTGCGCAAGGTCCTGAAAGGCATTCGGGCCGTGCACCCGGCCCAGGAAAAGCAGGCTGAGCCTTTGCAGCTACAGCACCTGGAACAGGTGATTGATTTCCTTGAGCGGGAAGGCAGCGACGCCCGAAGCGCCGAAGATCATCCGCACTGGCTTCGGGCCAAGCGTGACGCGGCGTTGATCCTGCTGGGGTTCTGGCGCGGCTTTCGTAGCGACGAGTTATGCCGGTTGACTATCGAGCACGTGCAGGCGGTGCCCGGCTCGGGCATCACCCTGTATTTGCCACGCAGTAAGAGTGATCGGGAAAATATCGGCCGCACCTACCAGACACCGGCGTTGTTACGCCTGTGTCCAGTCCAGGCCTATAGCGAGTGGCTCAGTGCCTCGGCGCTGGTGCGCGGCCCGGTGTTTCGCGGCATTGACCGTTGGGGCAACCTGGGTGAGGAGGGCTTGCACCCCAACAGCGTGATCCCGCTGTTGCGTCAGGCCCTGGAGCGCGCCGGCATTGCGGCCGATCAATACACCAGCCACTCCTTGCGCCGGGGCTTTGCCACCTGGGCCCATCGCAGCGGTTGGGACTTGAAGTCGTTGATGACTTACGTCGGGTGGAAAGACATGAAATCCGCCATGCGCTATGTTGAAGCGACGCCCTTTCTCGGCATGACCCGCGCATCCCTCGAGTGATTGAAGGTTTCTTCTATTAATACAGTCCCTTGATAGCGAAAACCAATCGTCAGCATGAGGTTTGCCAATGAGCCATCGGCCGGGAGAGTGGGTAGGATTCACCCCATCAACTTACTAAGCCCTTCTACAAAACCTGACGGAGAGTCAACGATGCCTATCATCAACAGCCAAGTAAAACCGTTCAAAGCTACCGCCTACAAAAACGGCAACTTCGTAGACGTGACTGATGCTGACCTGAAAGGCAAATGGTCTGTCGTCTTCTTCTACCCAGCCGACTTCACCTTCGTCTGCCCAACCGAACTGGAAGACCTGGCTGACAACTACGCCGAATTCCAGAAACTGGGCGTCGAAATCTACAGCGTTTCCACCGACACCCACTTTGCCCACGCTGCCTGGCACAACACTTCGCCAGCCATCGGCAAAATCCAGTACACCATGATCGGCGACCCAACCCTGACCATCTCCCGCAACTTCGACGTACTGATCGAAGAAGCTGGCCTGGCAGACCGTGGCACCTTCGTGATCAACCCTGAAGGCCAGATCAAAATCGTTGAACTGAACGATGGTGGCGTAGGCCGTGACGCTTCCGAGCTGCTGCGCAAAATCAAGGCCGCTCAGTACGTTGCCGCTCACCCGGGCGAAGTGTGCCCAGCCAAGTGGAAAGAAGGCGAGGCCACCCTGGCTCCGTCCCTGGACCTGGTCGGCAAGATCTAAGTCTGTGAAATGCCAAGGGCGGGTTACCGCACCTAAGTAAGCTGCATCCGCCCTCAAAACGCCCGGGCGAGATTCGCTCGGGCGTTTTTTTGTCTGCAATAAACCGAATTAATAGGAAATCGCCCGTATGTTGGACGCCAATCTTAAAGCTCAGTTGAAGTCATACCTGGAACGGGTCACCCAGCCGATCGAGATCGTCGCCTCCCTCGACGACGGTGCGAAATCCCAGGAAATGCTTGCCCTCTTGCAGGACGTAACCAGCCTCACCACGCTGATTACCCTGAAAACCGATGGCAATGATGCGCGCAAGCCATCGTTCTCCATCAACCGCCCGGGTGCCGATATCAGCCTGCGTTTCGCCGGCATCCCCATGGGCCATGAATTCACCTCCCTGGTGTTGGCGCTGCTGCAAGTCGGCGGCCACCCCTCGAAGGCCAGTGTCGAAGTGATTGAACAGATCCGCGCCCTTAAAGGCGAGTTCAGCTTCGAGACTTACTTCTCGCTGTCGTGCCAGAACTGCCCGGACGTGGTCCAGGCGTTGAACCTGATGGCAGTGTTGAACCCGAATATCCGCCACGTCGCCATCGACGGTGCGTTGTTCCAGGCCGAAGTCGATGATCGTCAGATCATGGCGGTGCCGAGCGTTTACCTGAACGGTGTGAACTTCGGCCAAGGCCGTATGGGCCTGGAAGAAATCCTCGCCAAGCTCGACACCAGCGGCATCGAAAAGGCCGCCGAGAAAATCAGCGCCAAAGATGCGTTCGACGTACTTGTCGTCGGCGGCGGCCCAGCGGGCTCGGCAGCCGCTATCTACGCTGCACGTAAAGGCATCCGCACCGGTGTTGCGGCTGAGCGCTTCGGCGGGCAGGTACTGGACACCATGTCGATCGAGAACTTTATCTCGGTACAGGAAACCGAAGGGCCGAAACTAGCCAGCGCCCTGGAAGCCCATGTGCGTCAGTACGACGTGGACATCATGAACCTGCAGCGCGCCACTGCGCTGGTCCCGGCGAAGAACGCGGGTGAACTGCACGAAATCCGTTTTGAAAGCGGTGCGACCCTCAAGTCCAGGACCGTGATCCTGGCCACTGGTGCCCGCTGGCGCGAAATGGGTGTGCCGGGCGAGCAGGAATACAAGGCCAAGGGCGTGTGCTTCTGCCCGCACTGCGATGGCCCGTTGTTCAAGGGCAAGCGTGTCGCGGTGATCGGTGGCGGTAACTCCGGCGTTGAAGCAGCCATCGACCTGGCCGGTATCGTCAGCCACGTGACCTTGCTTGAGTTTGACAGCAAGCTGCGCGCCGACGCCGTGTTGCAGCGCAAGCTGTACAGCCTGCCGAACGTTGACGTGATCACCAGCGCGCTGACCAGTGAGGTCAAGGGCGATGGCCAGAAAGTTACCGGCCTGGCCTACAAGGATCGCGACAGCGGTGAGTTCAAGACGATCGACCTGGAAGGCATCTTTGTACAGATCGGTTTGCTGCCCAACACCGACTGGCTCAAAGGCACTGTGGAACTGACTCCACGTGGCGAGATCATCGTCGATGCACGTGGCGAGACGTCACTGCCAGGTGTTTTTGCCGCCGGTGACGTAACGACTGTGCCGTACAAGCAGATCGTGATCGCAGTAGGCGAGGGCGCCAAGGCTTCCCTGAGTGCTTTCGATCACCTGATCCGCACTTCTGCCCCGGCGTAAATTCTGGCCCGGAAATGAAAAACCCCATGAGTGATCATGGGGTTTTTTATTGCCTGGCAAATCTTACAGCGGTGTTGGCTGAATGATCTCAACCCAGTACGCGTCCGGGTCTTTCACGAAGGCCAGGCTTTTCATGCGGCCATCACTCAGGCGCTTCTGGAAGTCGCAACCCAGCTCTTCAAAGCGTGCGCAGGCCGCGACGATGTCCGGTACCGAGATGCAGATATGGCCAAAGCCACGCGGGTCGGTGTTGCCGTTGTGATAGGCAAAGCCTGCGTCGTTTTCGGTGCCGTGGTTGTGGGTCAGTTCCAGGATGCCGGGAATCGACTTCATCCACTGGGTGCGCTCGGCGGCGTCGGCCGGGATCTGGGCCTTGTCGACCAGGGCCAGGAAGTACAGGCTGAATTCGGCTTCCGGGAAGTCACGTTTTTCAACCAGGGAAAAACCCAGGACGCGGGTGTAGAAATCCAGCGACTTGGTGATGTCCTTGACCCGCAGCATGGTGTGGTTGAACACGAAGTTCGAGGTGGCGGTGTCAGGTTGGGCGGTGACGCCCGGGAATGTGTTCAGTTCGTGCAGGCTCATGGGCCCTCCAGAGAAGAATGGGGCAAACGTGGCTCCGGTTGGAGCATCCCTTGGCTTGCGGCTGGCATCCTTGCAGCCGGTCCATGATACGCAGCCATGCCTGCTGCGCCAAATGAAAAAGGTCACGCAGCCCTTGCGAGCAGCGGGTGCGGGGGGCCAAACTTTGTCGCTTGAACCTTGAGTGTTTTTCGCAATGATCGGATTTCGCGCACCGCTGTTAACGACCCTGGGCCTGTTGTTGGGCAGCACCGCCGTATGGGCGGCTGACCCGGAAATTCATTGGCCCAGCGGCTGGCAGGTGGAGGAGGTGGTGCCCGACGATCAGGCGCCGGCTCAGCCTTCCACAGTGTCGCGCCAGCGTGCAATAAAGAATGATGAAAATGGTGCGACGTTAATGGTCATGGAGTTGACGGGCACCCCGATCGAAGTGGGGCATACGGTCAACCTGCAAGGTGTGCTGCTGGAAATGCGCAAATCCATCCAGAAGGACTTTGCCCAGGGTGGTTATCAAAGTGTGTGCACCAAGATGCACCCCACAACATTGAGCCGGCTTGAAGCATTGGAAACTACCTGTGTCATCACCGAGAACGGTCGGCACGTGCTGTCGCAAACGTTGGTCGGGGCGGTTGATACCGATAAGGCCTATGTTTTTTCATACGCAGGCCAGGCCGAAGCTTACGAGTCCAGCAAGGATGAAGTCAGTTCGGTGCGCGACAGCCTTAAACTTTGAGCGCTGTAGCCAAGGCAGAAAATATTCGAATTGAACAAAGTGAAATGTTTTTTAAAGTTCGTTTTTGAAGATGCCACGGTACTATTTTGTTTCAATATTGCTGCCCGAAAACAAGAAAGCCCTGCATGTGCAGGGCTTTTCTTAGTGCGTTTGTACTAGTCGCAAGGCATTAGCCGCGAAGCCAGGAATCTACAGTGGCTGCGCCGTACTGTTCTTTCCATGCCTTCAGGCCGCGGTGATTGCCGCCCTTGGTTTCGATCAGTTCGCCAGTGTGCGGGTTGTGGTAAACCTTGACCACACGTGCACGGCGCTGTTTTGGTGCGGCGGCGACGGAAGCGCCGGACTTGCTCGGGTTAGGATCCAGGATGGAGATGATGTCGCGCAGGCTTTTGCCGTAGGTTTTCATCAGCCCTTGCAGCTTTTCTTCGAATTCGATTTCTTTCTTCAAGCCAGCATCGTTCTTCAGGGATTCCAGCTGGGCAAGCTGCTCTTGAAGGGCTTTTTCTGCTGCGCGAAATTCGGCGAGTCTGGACAAAATCTATACTCCAATAGTGTATTTGGCTGATATCTACTGCAAACAAAGCGATAAGCCAAGAGCCTTAAGGCGACTCAATGAAAGTGGCCCTCCTGCCAATTCAGCACAGGCAGGAAAAATTGTAGTAGTTAATCAGCCATGAGTAAATCATGTCTTTTGTATAATTAACAATATTTCCATTGAAGTGGCTGGCTATTCAATGGCCGTTCAGGAATCTAATGAACTCGTCGCAAGGAACAGGCTTGCCAAACAGGTAACCTTGCAAGAAATCCACGCCTTGAGCGGCGAGGTAATCGCATTGTTCTTGTGTTTCGACGCCCTCTGCCACGATGCCCAGGTCGAGCTTGGCGGACAGTTCAATGATGCTGTCGAGTATATGCCGCGAGAGTGCATCAACACCGATCATCGCTACAAAGCTTTGATCTATCTTCAAGTAATCGACATTGAAGTTGCGCAAATAACCCAGGCTGGAATGGCCGGTGCCGAAGTCGTCGATCGCGATCATTACCCCCATTTCATGCAGCGCCTGGAACAACTGGCGGGTGATGTCGGTGGGCTCGATCAACTCGCGCTCGGTCAATTCAAGTACCAGGATCACCTTGCCCGGCGGGAAGGCGGCGAGGAATTCCCGGCAGTCCTCCACCAGCTCCAGGTCGTGACAATGGCGAGCGGTGATGTTGATACCTACATGAAAGTTGTCAGCAAATTGCTCGGCGTGGGGCGCCAGTTGTGCGGCGGTCCGCCGCATCAGGGCGCGGGTCATTGGCACGATCAGGCCGGAATGCTCGGCCAGGGGAATGAACAGGTCCGGGCGCACCAGGCCTTCCTTGGGGTGATTCCAGCGCATCAGCACTTCGCAGCCGGCCCACTGGCTAATGTTGTCGCCACGCACCACCGGCTGATAATACGGAATGAATTCATTGGCGCCCAAGGCCCGTTGCAGCTCATGGGTCGGTGCTGACGAGCGTTTTTGCAGCCAGTGCGCGAGCAGGCCCGCCAGTACGCCAAAAAACACCACCAGGACGAACAGCGCCGGAAACCGGTCTTTCATGTAGCGCCATGTTTCGCCTTCCGGCATCCCGACTTCCACGCTGTAGGTATACCGCTTGGAATCGAGATGATGCTGGGCCACGGCAAAGGCCGGCAGCGCCGTGTTGTGAACCTTGCCATCGGCCGACAGCCAGTTGGGCCCGACCTGCAGCACCAGGTCGGCAAAGCGGCTGATCAGGCGCAGGGCGTTGGTCAGGTGGTAGCCATCGATAGACGCAAACGCGCCCCGGTCTCCTTCGGTGAGGCGATACACCAGCAAGGCGGTGTCGGGCGTGACCGGGTTGCCTTTCATCAGCCAGAGCCGCCCGTTGACGTAGTCTTCAGGGTTGACCGGCGACTGGTAGTTGCCGCCAAACAATGAGCTGCAATAAATGTTTCTCTGCCAGGACAAGGTCGTGGCGCGCACGAAGGGGCGGCGGGTGACTTGTTCGCGCAAGGCCAACTGTGTTGGAAGATCGCATTCGTGGCCTGCCAGCGGCAACAGCTCCTGGGCGGCGAGGGCAGTGTTGTCGAGCATCAAGTCAAACTGGCGCACGGCTTCTTCGGCGGTTTGTGCGGTGCTTTGTTCCAGTGTGCGTTCGGCCTGCCAATACAGAATGAGCACACCCAGCAAGATCGGCAGTGCCCCGCAAAGTGCGGTGACCAGGACACGGGTGGAGCGGTTGCGTGGTTTTTTTGCGGTCAGGGGCATGGCAGCTGCCTTCGGCATGAGACGGGAAGGGTACGTAAAATCGTTAAACAACTTTCCCATGCACATAAGCCAAAAAACGGCGATTTACCACTGCGCGGGCCTTTCTGGTTCTCCAGTCCGCCCCTCCAAGGGCTTTGACATATGTAGATATAGTTGTGAATGGATCGAATCTCAACGTGGGCGCCACGTAAACCTACGAAAGCTTTGGCCAAAGTACCACATTGCCTTGGAAAGCTTTCGTTAGCCCATTCTATTAAGGAAGCGTTGATGATGAAGAAACAACTATTGGCGATGGCATTACTGGCAGCCTCTGGGGTAATGGCTACTGCCGTGTCTGCCGAAGACGGCACCATCACAATTTCCGGCGAGGTGAAAGGCACGACTTGCACCATCAGCGGTGGCACTGGCGTTTCGCCGGGTTCGGGCAACAACTTCCCGGTGGTCCTGCAGACGGTCCAAACCTCGGCCCTTTCGACTGCGGGGCAAACGGCTGGGGCAAAACCGTTCTATGTGTACGTCGGGGGTAGCCCAACGTGCCCGGACGGGACTGTTGTTGCGGTCTTGTACGAGGCTGGCAGTCCGAACATCAATCCAGCCACCGGCAACTTGCGTAACGTTGCAGCCGCAACCCCGGCGGCCAACGTTGAAGTACAACTTGTCGACGGTGCTGTGAACAGGCCAATCGACCTGCGGTCCGGTCTCAATTCCACGCCTGCAACCATCGTCGGCGGCTTGGCGACCTTGCCTTTCTCGGCACGCTATATCGCCACGGGTGGTCCCGCGGGTGCGGGCCTGGTCAATACCAGCGTGCAGTACTCCGTTACTTTCCCTTGAATAGGCCGGGCTGATTGCTCCGGCACTTTTGCCTGAGGTTCTCACCCGGTGGCGTGATTGCCGGGTGCAGACAATTGTCTATCAAGGAATACACAATGTTCGATCTTTCAACGACACTCAGCCGTTTTCTGACGTGGGCTGTAGTGGGGCTCGGCCTGAGCCAGGTGGCCCAAGTGGCCTGTGCCGGGATCGTTATCAACGGTACGCGGCAGATTTATCCAGAGCAGCGCCGTGAGATCACGATCCAGCTGAGCAATGATGACCAGCAGGCTCCTCGCTTGGTACAAGCCTGGGTGGATGCCGGTGATCAGCACCAGGCTCGAGAGCTGAACGACGTTCCTTTCAGTCTTTCGCCTCCGGTCTTTCGCCTGGATGCGGGGAAGGGGCAGGCCATGCGCCTGGCCTACAACAAGGAGCCACTGCCCAGCGACCGGGAGTCCTTGTTCTGGCTGAATGTGCTGGAAGTGCCCGCCCGGGTTGACGAGTTTGACAAATCAACGGAGGAGAGTGAGCGCAATCATCTGCAATTTGCCTTCCGTATCCGTACCAAGGTGTTCTTCCGGCCGACCGGCTTGCCCGGCAAGGCAGATGAGGCGCCGACACAGCTGCGCTTCAGTCTGCAGCGCAACGCCAAGGGCGTCGTATTGCAGGTTCAGAACCCTTCGGCGTATCACGTCACGTTCAATGAAATAGCCGTGTCCATGGGCGCGCAGCCGGGCGCGAGAGTACTCCCGGTGGAGGCGGGCATGATCGTGCCGCGCGGAACGCTGAGCCTGCCGATTCGCGGGGCGGTGGCCGTTATCCCTGCCGATGCCGAAGTGCATTTCAAGTACATCAATGACTACGGCGCGTTTTCGCCCACGCAGCGCGCCGCACTGCAATTGTGATCGCGAACACCTGGCTGTTGACGTCGGCTGCATGGCAGCACCCACCGTTCGCTGTTGAAAACAGATTGCCCTAACGCCCTTTCTGAAGTCCTGACTATGCCTACTTACGTTCAACTACGGGTGTACCGTTGCGCCCCGGTTTTGCCCTTCAAACCTGGAAGGTTGATGCTTGGCGGGCTGTTCGGCGCGGTATTGATCTCCTCCGAGATGGCTTTTGCGACCACGCCGACCTTTGATCTGGGGGCGTTCTCCGGCGGTACGGCGGCCACGGTGGACATGTCCCGTTTCAATACCGGCAACGTCATGAGCCCGGGTGTTTACCGCGTTGATATCATCGTCAATGGTCAGCGCGTGGGGCGCCGCGATGTCGACTTTATCTCCCTCGATACGAAAAGTGGCGCCGTACCCTGTTTTTCCCCGCAAATGCTGGACCAGCTGGGTATTGCGTGGGACAACGTTGATCGCGACGCCGGCCCTGACGTGAAAACCAGCCCGCGGCTGGACGGCGCGCTCTGCGGCGACCTGGGGCAATGGATCCCGCTGGCCAGCAGCAGTTTTGATGCCTCGACGCTGGAGTGGTCTGCCAGCGTTCCGCAGCTCTACCTCAAGCAATCCGCCCGGGATTATGTCGATCCGGCCTATTGGGATGACGGCGTCACCGCCGGCTTGCTCAATTACAACTTCAGTACGTCGGCCCGCACCTCGGGCAACGTAGACGACCGATCCTACCTGGGCATCAATACGGGCGTTAACCTGGGCAGTTGGCGTTTGCGGCACCAGGGCGCCCTGAGTCAAAACTCTCGCACTGGCTTGCAGCCTTATCAAAATACCGCGACTTACGTGCAGCGCAGCATCGCCCCCTGGAAGTCACAGCTGACCATTGGCGACAGCTTCAGCAGTGGGCAGATTCTCGACGGGGTCCGCATACGCGGTGTGACCCTGGCGACCGACGAGCGCATGTTGCCGCAATCGCAACAAGGCTATGCGCCGCAGGTTCGTGGTGTGGCAAGCAGCAATGCCACCGTCACGGTCAGCCAGAACGGTTACACCATTTATGAAACCAAGGTTGCTCCAGGTCCCTTTGTCATCAGTGATTTGTTTGCCACTGGCTCCGGTGGCGACCTGACCGTCAGCGTGACCGAAGTGGATGGGCGCCGGAACACCTTTGTAGTGCCTTACTCCGTAACCCCACAGTTGTTGCGTGCCGACGCCACCCAATACAGCGCGACCTTGGGCGAGGTGCAGCAGCGGGGAATCGAAGGCAAGGCTCCATCGGTGTTCCAGGGCACGTTACAGCGAGGCCTGACCGACGAGCTGACGTTGTATGGCGGCGGCTCATTTTCTGAAGGTTATAACCAGGGCAAGGTCGGCGTGGCGGTGAGTACGCCCCTTGGCGCGTTTTCCCTGGACGGCAGCGGGTCACGCACGAGTGTGCCGGGGCAGGGCAATTTATCCGGCCATAGCTTTGGCCTGGGCTACAACAAGAACTTGCCGAGCTCGGGTACGCATTTTTTGCTGGGGGCCTATCGTTTTTCGTCGGACGGTTTTCTCAGCTTGCCCGATGCAATCAACGTGCGTGATCTCGGGCGCCGGAACGAAGACATCAATGGCTATGCCCGTCAGAAAAGTCGTGTTGACGTGACGGTCAGCCAGAAACTCGGGGACGGTACGTTGAGCCTGTATGGCAGCTCGGTCGATTACTGGGGGCAGCAGCAAGGGCGCCAGACCTCGTTCACCCTGGGTTACGGTTCGAGTTGGAAAAAACTCAACTGGAACGTTTCGGCCCAGCGCTCGCGGATCGAGGACACCCGTCGGTTGACGGATGGTGAACTCGCAGACGAGGTGTTTTTCGGGCGGACTGCGCAACAGGGGCGCATCGACAATCGCTTCATGCTGTCCCTGTCGATGCCATTGGGCAGTGACTTCAATTCGCCCAGTATCAATACCTCGTTATCCCGTGACACCGGTTCGTCCCGCTCCACCCAGCAGCAAGTGGGGATCAACGGTTTGTACGGGGAAAATGCCGAAGGCAGCTATGGGATTTCGGCTAACCGCAGTACCAGCGGGGGTAGCAGTTCCAGCGACGTCAATACGTATGCGGGCTACCGCACGCGTGCGGCCAACGTGCGGGTGGGGTATGGCCAGAGCAGGGACAGTTCTCAGTTGTCCTTCAGTGCCGATGGCGCTGTTGTTGCTCACGCGGGTGGCATGACCTTGTCCCAAAGCCTGGGGGAGGCCTCGACGCTGGTTCATGCACCGAATGCCGAAGGCGCGATGCTGGGCGGCTCTGGCGGCACCCGTATCGACAGCAGCGGCTACGCAGTCGTGCCGTCACTCAGGGCTTTCCAGAACAACGTGGTTGAAATCGATCCCGAAGGCACCTCTCTCGATGTGGAACTGAAGGAGTCAACCCAGACGGTGGCGCCGACGTTGGGCGCAGTGACCTTGATCACCTTCGAAACCATCAGCGGGCGTGCCGTGATACTCAAGGCCACGCAGAAAAACGGCCAGCCACTGCCATTCGCCGCCCAGGTGTTCGATGAGCAGGGCCGGGAAGTGGGCGTGGTCGGCCAGGCCAGCAAGGCGTTTGTGCGGGGGATCGCGGACAGCGGTTCGCTTACCGTGAAATGGAGCGATGCGGCGGGTGGGCAATGCAGTATCGACTATCAATTGCCGAAACAAATCAGTGGCGAGCGGCAAGTCAATACCGATTTTCTGCAAGGCCAATGCGTGGTGATGCGGGCACCGCACGCGGTGACAGGAATATGAAAATGTACGATTTATTGGAACACTCAAATTATTCTTGGAGAGTTGGGAACATGGCCATCCGCTTCTGTCGTTCAATGGTCACCAAGCTTGGGCGCCGAACGTGGACCAAGGCAGGGAATCGGTTTGGGCGCGGCGTATTGATACTGTGCGGTCTGGTGGCATCGTCCAGTGTGTTCGCCTTTGGAACCTGTCAGCCAAGCGGGGCGAGAGACTTTGTTATCTCCATCCCGTCGCCCATCACAGTACCTCCCGGAACGGCAGTCGGGCAGGTAATCGGTAATACGAGCGGGTATGCCTTCAACAGTCAATCCGTGATGCGCTGTACTTACACGGACATATTTCACCCCAGATATGCTGAGTCGGTTATGCGGGGCTATTTGGGTGGGGAAGACTCACTCGTTCGCCTTAACGCGTTGGGTCTGAGCATACGTGTCTATCGCACGAATGTGCCGGGGGTGGGGATAGCAGTGGCGGCTCAGGACCCCAACCGTCCAATGGTTGCACTGAGTGACAGACTCACCGTTCTTTACGGAACCACGCAAAACAAACCCGGCGCCTGGGGGGCGAACGTACGCGTCTTTCTTGTGGCGATTGGGCCTACAGTCGGAGGAACCATCAGGTCCCAGGAGGTAGCAACTTTTGATCTACGTCCCCTCGATTTGATCATCCACAATGACGTCCGATTCATCATTCCCGGGGTTGTTATAAACGCTCCGCTAAAACCCACCTGCAGCGTTACCAAGCCTTCCGTGCCAATGTCTCTGGGGCAAGTGACGGTCAGCGCATTCAAAGGGGTCGGCAGTCATGCCGGCAGTGCCACCGAAAGCATCCGACTCAATTGCGGGGGCGGTGGCGGCAGCACGCTCGATGTATTCGTCACGGTGACCGACCAGACCCAACCGGCCAACCGTACCGACGTGTTGTCCCTGGCCGGAGGCTCAACCGCCGGCGGTGTGGCGTTGCAACTGTTGCGCGGGCCCACGCTGATCCGCTATGGCGCCGACTCCTCGGCCATCGGTAACCCCAACCAATGGTTGGCAGGCAGCACAGGCAACGGTACGTTTTCTATCCCGCTGACCGCCCGTTATATCCAGACCGGTTCCAGCATTACCCCAGGCACGGCAAACGGTGTGGCAACGTTCACCATGGCCTATCGCTGATGCCGGGGATTTTGAACCCGGCGGGATTTGCATCAGGCCTGGCGTTGCTGCTGTTTTCGAGCTTGCCCCGCGCGGAAATCGTGATTGATCGCACCCGGGTGGTCTATGCGGCGCCGGCACGGGAGGTCACGGTCAATCTGAAAAACGAGAGCAGTGGTCCGCGCCTGGTACAAGCCTGGATCGACGACGGGGATGCGCAGCTGGCACCCGAACTCAGCGATGTGCCTTTTAGCCTGAGCCCGCCCATCGTGCGCATGGAGCCGGGGCAAGGCAAGGCGTTGCGACTGACGTTCAACGAGAGGGAGGGCGCCGCGCTGCCCACGGACCGGGAGTCGGTATTCTGGCTCAACGTACTGGGCGTTCCTCCCAGCCCCGAAGGCCACGCCAATACTGTGCAAGTGGCGTTTCGCACGCGGATCAAGCTGTTTCTGCGGCCCAAGGCGCTGTCGATGTCCAGTCTGGAGGCTGCCCGGGCGCTGAAATGGCGCAAGCTTGCGGGGCCGGAACCGAGGCTTGGGGTCAGCAATCCCAGCGCCTATTACGTGACCCTTTCCAACGTAGTGTTGACCGTCAATGGCGCGCAAAGCAGTAGCGACGACCCGCCGATGATCGCGCCGCATTCAGCCGAGGTGGTGCTTCTGACAGGGGCGGACCGGTCCCGGGACAAGCCCGGGATAAGCTTCACGACCATTGACGACAACGGCTCAACACAACGCCATCAAGCCGAATGGACGTCCGATGAGTAATCCAGTTGGGTTGCCAGCTTTATAAACGCCAGGGTGGCGGGAGACGATTGGCGTTGATCCAGCACCGCCAGCCCCACCTGGCGCTTGACGGCAGGTGCCAGTGGCTTTTTCAAATAACCTGGATCGTTCGTCTGCGGCAGTGACAACTCGGCAACGATGGTCACGCCATCCCCGCGCCGGACAGTGTCCAGCGTGCTCAGCAACTGCGAGCAGCGGTAGCGGATGTCCGGTTTGAGCCCGGCCCCGAGGAACAGGCGCGACACCAGCTCGGCAGACCCGGCCTGGGTCAGGATAAACGGGGTGTTGCATAGCTGCTTCAAGCTGATCCAGGGCTGATGGGCTGAAGGATGGTTTACGGGCAGAAGGGCCACCAGTTGATCCTCGATCAACGGGAACGTATCGAAACGTTCCTCGGGCATGACCACGAACGCCACGTCGACGCGCCGCTCTTCCAGCCACTGCATTACCTGCCGATCCGGCCCTTCATCCACATGCACCTCAATGCCCGGATGCAACTGGCGAAAGCGCTGCAGAATCCTGGGTAACAATCGAATCGACGAAGTGGGCCCGAACGACCCGATGCGCAGCGTGCCGCGTTTCATGCCGCGGGCGTCGACGGCTTCCTGTTGCAGTGTGTTGGCCAGCCCGAGCATGGCCCGGGCGCGCAACAGCAGTTGTTGGCCGATATCACTGAGTTCGACCTGGGATTGATGGCGGCGGATCAACTCCACTCCCAACTCCTGCTCCAGGGATTTGATTGCGTGGGACACCGCCGACTGGCTGATGCCCAGGCGATTGGCAGCGCTGGTGAAACCTTGCAGCTCGGCCACCAGGGAGAAGATTTCCAGCTGGGTAAGGGTCATGAGTATTTACTCATTTTACGATGACAAAGGATTAGCCAAACAATAAGCCAATCCTGAATGTTTGAGTAGAAATCCGATGACACCGACCTCCGACCGTCTCACGTATCTGAAACTGGCGGCCGTGACCATGATCTGGGGGGGCACCTTCGTTGCCGGGCGTTATCTGGCCGCTGGCCTGGACCCGCTGCTGGCGGCGACCGTGCGTTTTGTGCTGGCCAGCCTGGCGTTGCTGGTCTTCCTGGGCGCGGCGCGAATTCGACTGGTGCGCCCGACCAACGCACAGCTTGCGCAACTGACCGTCCTCGGCTTTTTCGGGATCTTTTTCTACAACCTGTGCTTTTTCTTCGGCCTGCAGTACATCAACGCGTCCCGTGCATCGCTGATCGTGGCGCTGAACCCGGCGGTGATTAGCCTGGCTTCGTGGGTGTTGTTCAAGGAGCGCCTGGGGCCGCTCAAACTGCTGGGTATCGCGCTGTGCCTGGGCGGTGCAGGGCTGGTGATCGTCAGTCGCAACCCGCAGCTATTGCAGGGCGCCGCGAACGCCTGGATCGGTGACCTGCTGATTTTTGGCTGTGTGGTGGGGTGGGGCGTGTATTCGCTGTTTTCCCGCAACCTCAACCAGAGCCTGGGCCCGCTGCAAACCGTGACCTGGTCGATCCTGTTGGGCACGCTGATGCTGACGATCACCACGCTGGCGACGGGCCGGTTGACGGTGGCCGCGCTGGGCGCCATCGATCTGCCCCAACTGACGAGTTTGTTGTACCTCGGTGTACTGGGCTCGGCGCTGGCCTATATCGGCTATTACGATGGCCTGCGCCGTATCGGCGCCACCCGCGCGGGCGTTTTCATCGCTCTCAATCCGCTGACGGCGGTCATCTGCGGCGCTTTGCTGCTCGGTGAGCAACTGACCGCACCGATGCTGATGGGCGGGGTCGTGATCCTGCTGGGCATCTACCTGTGCAACAAACCCCTTGCGCGCGCCCGGGCAATGGGGATTTGATAAGAGTACGGACAAATCTGTTTACGCTGTGTAGAATCGATTTACGCATACAAGAATAAGGACTTGCGCTAACGCAAGCCTCGCCCGTAAGAGACTGATGTAATCATGAAGCTACTCGGGTCCGCCCTCATCTTTGGTGACTTCCTCGCCCGCAGCGTGCGGGGTATCTCCTGTGCGCCGCCTGCCCACCTCATCCTTGCTGGCAACTAACGACATCCGTTAATGAAAAGAATGATGAGGCACCGAAAATGACAGACCTGTACGAAAACCCAATGGGCCTGATGGGCTTTGAGTTCATCGAATTCGCATCGCCAACCCCGGGCACCCTGGAGCCGATCTTCGAGATCATGGGCTTCACCAAAGTGGCGACTCACCGTTCCAAGAACGTGCACCTGTACCGCCAGGGCGAGATCAACCTGATCCTCAACAACGAACCCAACAGCATCGCCTCCTACTTTGCGGCCGAGCACGGCCCGTCGGTGTGCGGCATGGCGTTTCGCGTCAAGGACTCGCAACAGGCCTATAACCGGGCCCTGGAACTGGGCGCCCAGCCTATCCATATCGAAACCGGCCCGATGGAACTGAACCTGCCGGCGATCAAGGGTATCGGCGGCGCGCCGCTGTACCTGATCGACCGCTTCGGCGAAGGCAGCTCGATCTATGACATCGACTTCGTGTACCTCGAAGGCGTCGAGCGCAACCCGGTGGGTGCCGGCCTGAAAGTCATCGACCACCTGACCCACAACGTGTACCGCGGGCGCATGGTCTACTGGGCGAACTTCTACGAGAAGCTGTTCAACTTCCGTGAGGCGCGTTACTTCGACATCAAAGGCGAGTACACCGGCCTGACCTCCAAGGCCATGAGCGCCCCGGACGGCATGATCCGTATCCCGCTGAACGAAGAATCGTCCAAAGGCGCCGGCCAGATCGAAGAGTTCCTGATGCAGTTCAATGGCGAGGGCATTCAGCACGTGGCGTTCCTCACCGACGACCTGGTCAAGACCTGGGACGAGCTGAAGAAGATCGGCATGCGCTTCATGACCGCGCCGCCAGACACCTACTACGAAATGCTCGAAGGCCGCCTGCCGAACCACGGTGAGCCGGTGGACCAACTGCAAGCGCGGGGCATCCTGCTGGACGGCTCGTCGGTGGCGGGCGACAAGCGCCTGCTGCTGCAGATCTTCTCGGAAACCCTGATGGGGCCGGTGTTCTTCGAGTTCATCCAGCGTAAAGGTGATGACGGTTTCGGCGAAGGTAACTTCAAGGCACTGTTCGAATCCATCGAGCGCGACCAGGTACGTCGCGGTGTGCTCACCGCTGACTGATGGTTGATGTAAAAAAGCCCGGTCGTGGATATCCGCGACCGGGCTTTTTTTTGCCTGCAATCAGGCTTTGCGCTGGCGAACCAGGTGTTTGAAACCTTCGTACACCAGCACCATCACCGCCAGCCAGATGGGTATATAGGTCAGCCACTCTCCGGCCTTGATGCTTTCTCCCAGCAGCAACGCCACCCCGAGCAACAGCACCGGCTCCACATAGCTGAGCAGCCCGAACAGGCTGAAGGCCAACAAGCGGCTGGCGACGATGTAACACACGAGTGCCGATGCACTGATCACGCCCAGCATCGGGATCAAGGCGTACAACCCCTTGTGGGCATCGAGCACCGCAAAGCCCTGTTCGCCGCTTTGGACGAACCACAACGCCACCGGCAACATCAGCGCCATATCGAGCCACAGCCCGCCAAGGTGGTCGGTCTTCAGGCGTTTGCGCACGATGAAGTAGATCGGGTAACCGATGATCACCACCAGCGTGGCCCAGGAGAAACCGCCTACCTGGTACAACTCGTTAAGCACGCCGCAGGCTGCAAAAAACACCGCGACCTTTTGCAGGCGTGACAGCTGTTCGCCATACACCAGGCGCCCGGTGAGCACCATGGTCAACGGCAGCAGGAAATACCCCAGCGATACATCCAGGCTGCGACCGTTGAGCGGCGCCCACATGAACAGCCACAACTGCACCCCCAGCAAGGCCGAAGACAACACCAGCCCGCCGATCAAACCGGGTTTGGCTGCGGCCAGCCGAACCAACTCCCAGGCGCGGCGCCACTCGCCGCTGACGATCATGAACACAGTCATGCAGGGCACTGTCAGCAGCATCCGCCAGCCGAAGATCTCCAGGCCGCTCAAGGGCGTGAGCAGCGACGTGAAGTAATACATCACGGCAAACAACACCGAGGCCAATACCGATAACACAACACCTTTAGACACGCTGTCCTCGCGAAAACCGATGGCTACAAAAGAGGGGAGATTTCAGGGAGGGAATATAGTGCTTTTGCGGCGAGATGTTTGCGCTGTTTTGTGGTGAGGGGACAAGCCCCCTCACCACAGGGCAGGTGTAGGCCGCTCGGCTATCGTGCAATCCGACCCGACACGAAATGGCTCACATCATTGAATCCCGGCGTCGAGGCATGCCCCGGTGTCACCAGCGAATCAATAAACGCCTCATCCTCCGCCGTGATCTTCACCTCCAGCGCGCCGGTGTAGGCGTCCCACTGCGCCTCGGTGCGCGGCCCGACAATCGCCGAGCTGACCGCCGAGTTATTCAGCACCCAGGCAATCGCGAACTCGACAATCCCTACGCCGCGGCCCTGGGTGTATTGCTGGATCTGCTGGGCAATGCGCAGGGACTCGACGCGCCATTCGGTTTCCAGGATGCGCTTGTCCTGGCGCCCGGCGCGGCTGCCGGCTTCAGGTGTCACGTCCGGCGCATATTTGCCACTGAGCACGCCACGGGCCAGCGGGCTGTAAGGCACCACACCG
Organism: Pseudomonas sp. 1912-s; assembly: GCF_029269205.1. Lineage (NCBI taxonomy): Bacteria > Pseudomonadati > Pseudomonadota > Gammaproteobacteria > Pseudomonadales > Pseudomonadaceae > Pseudomonas > Pseudomonas sp. 1912-s. The sequence continues at coordinate 44,278 of NZ_JARIXR010000028.1, forward strand.
AGGCCATACGCGGCAGCGGCGGTGATCTGCTCCACCTCGGCCTGGCGGTTGACGATGTTGTACAGCGGCTGGCTGATGATCGGCTTGTCCACCCCCAGGCGCTCGGCCACGCGGATCACTTCAGCGATGCGCCAGCCGCGGTAGTTGGACAGGCCCCAATGGCGGATCTTGCCCTCGCGGATCAAGTCGCCGATGGCCGAAACCGTCACCTCCAGCGGCGTGTTGTGGTCTTCACGGTGCAGGTAGTAGATGTCCAGGTAATCGGTGTCGAGGCGCGTCAGGCTGGCTTCGAGCGCATTGAAGATCCGTTTGCGGTTCAAGCCGCTGCGGTTTGGCAGGCCATCCACCGGGCCGATGCCCACCTTGGAGGCCAGCACCCAATCCTGGCGCTGGCGAGCGATGGCTTCACCGACGATTTCCTCGGAGCGCCCGCCGGTGTAGACGTCGGCGGTGTCGATAAAATTGATGCCTTGGTCCCAGGCCTTGTCGATGATGCGCAGCGAATCCTCAGTGTTGGTCTGCTCGCCAAACATCATGCTGCCCAGGGTCAGCGCGCTGACTTTCAACCCGGACTGGCCCAGTGTGCGGTAAATCATCGTGAACACCTCAAAAGGGGGAGACAGTACTTACCCAATACCAGAGAGCAAGGCTCTGGAACAAGCCCTGCGACGGTTATTGCGGTAATAGTTCGGCGCAGCGCTGTTGCAGGAAGCGGTGCAGGACCTTGACCCGTTCCGACACTTGCAGCCGGTGCGGGCACATCAAATTGAACGGCGTCGGCTCGCCTTGCCAATCGGTGAGCAGCGGCACCAGGCGCCCGGCCTTGATATCGCGGGCCACATCCAGCCGCGCTTTGTAGGCGATGCCATGGCCGGCCAGCGCCCAGCGCCGCACAATCTCGCCGTCATCGCTCAGGTAGTCGCCTGTCACCTCGACTTCCTGGAGCAGGGCGCCCTGGCGAAAGTACCAGGTGTTGTTCGCACGGCCCTGGCGCATGTAGCGCAGGGTGCTGTGTTGCGCCAAGTCCTGGGGCGTGCGCGGTGTGCCATGGCGTGCCAGATACTCAGGACTGGCACACGCCACGCGCTGGTGATCGGGCACCACCGGCAGTGCCACCAGGCTGGAATCCCGTGGCACGCCAAAGCGCAGGGCAATGTCGACGGTCTCGCGGAACAGGTCGGCATTGCTGTCGTTGAGCAGCAACTGAAGGCGCACGTTCGGGTGTTCGAGCTTGAACTCGTCCAGCCAGCCCAGCAGCACATTGCGCCCGAAATCCGAGGGTGCCGCCAATTGCAGCAAGCCACTCAAGCTCTGGCCTTGCTGCTTGATCGCCTGTTCACCTTCCGACAACGCCTCCAGGGCCACGCGCACGCTGTCGAGGTAGCGCCGGCCTTCTTCGGTCAGCCGCATGCTGCGGGTGGAGCGCGCCAGCAGCCGGATGCCCAGTCGGGTTTCCAGGCGCTTGAGGGCGATACTGGCTGCGGCCGGAGTCAGGCTGAGGCTACGAGCCGCAGCGGACAGGCTGCCCGTATCGGCCGTACGCACGAAGACTTCAAGGTCGAGGATCGAACTCATCTGTAAAAATCCTTTAAAGATCTTGTCGTTTTACCGGGATTTTTCAACGATTGCCAAGCTGGGAAGATGAAACCTCATTTTCCCAACCAGGTATTTCTCCATGACTTCTCCCCTCAACGGCAAAACCGTCATCGTCATCGGTGGCAGCAGCGGCATTGGTGCAGCCGTGGCCAAACAGGCTGTGGCACGCGGGGCCCACGTGGTGCTGGCCGGACGGCGCTTGTCTTCAACCGTGGAGAACGGTGTGCGCAGCGAGCAGGTGGATGTGACCCACGTCGCCTCGTTGCAGCGCCTGTTTGAAACAGTGGGGCGTTTTGACCATCTGGTCTATACCGCCGGCCCTGCGGTGCAGGCCAAGACGTTGATCGAGACTGACCTGAACCTGGCGCAAGACAACTACAACGTGAAGCTCTGGGGTTCGCTGCGGGCGATCCAGGCGGCGCTGCCATTTCTCGGCGAGCACGGCAGCATCACCCTGACCTCGGGCCAACTGGGTCGTCGAGCGGTGGCGGGGCAGTTCATCAAGACCGGGATCAATGCGGCGACTGAAGCGCTGGGCAAGCAGTTGGCCAAGGAGCTGGCGCCACGTCGGGTCAACGTGATCAGCCCGGGGGTGATCGACACCGATGCGTATGCCGGGTTGTCCGAGGAACAGCGGCTGGCGATGTTTGCCAAGGCCGGCGGGGCGTTGCCGGTAGGGCGAGTGGGGCAGGCCGAAGAAGTGGCTGCCGGGTATGTGCTGGCGATGGAGAACGGGTTTATCACGGGTAGCGTGATTGATGTGGATGGTGGCGGCTTGTTGTAAGTCGAAAAAAGTCGCCAGCGTTATTGCACCCAGCCGTCTGAGGCTGGGTGTTTTTCTCCCGCAAGGGTGCTCAACATGCTTTATCGGTCAACGACATCGAACGTGCCTTCTGCGTAAAACTCGCGATCGTCTGCGGTCCTGAATTGTGCTTTGAAATCGCCTTTGGCATGACCCGTTTCCGGCAAAGATTCCAGGCTGATTTTGCCGCTGTACGCGTTGTAAATGCCGATGCCTGCGCGCTGGCCGATGATGACTCTTACCTTCGCGTCATTGTCGCCGAGGCTATATTCTCCCGGAGCAACGCCTTGCTCTACGTAGACCGTAAAGAAGTGCTGATCGGGCGGCCAGTCGATGAACTCCCTGCCTATGACCTGGTAGTAGGGTGGGATAACTACAGGATCTTCATAAACAATAGTGACGTCTTTCGCGCGAAATTCAGCAAAGGGAGGGGACGCGCCGCTCAGCGCCACGAGAAATTCGCCAGTTCCGTTATGTACGTCAAAAACGCCCCTGGAAACGTTGACGGTATAGGTCTGCCCGTTTTGGGTGGTGGTTGCGAAAAAGTTGAAAGTCGCATTCATCCTGTTGTTCTTCAGGGAAACGGTTATTTCGCCTTCCGTCGCCTGAAAATTAATGCCTTGAGAAAACAGAATCGCGCCCGCGCCGGAGGCGCCAAAGCGATAGGTGTGTTTGCTCCCATCCTGGGGAAGGTCCAGCGGCAATATAATTGTGAATGTATACGATTGATAAGGGTGCTCGATGACCTGGCGTGCGGTGAGGGTCCAGGCATAGGGCTCTTGGTGCAGCTCAAAAACCTGGCCATCAAATTCATGTGCAAAATAGCCCCTGATCTCGGCAGTAAAGGAGCCCTTCGCAAAGGGGATAACAGGGGAGGGAGTGGGCCGATTCATTGTGATTGTCCTCGTCTGTCAGATTGGAAATCTGATGACTCGATCCTAATGAATGCCAAGGAGGCGAGATACTGTCAAAGTTGACAGGTGTTAAACGGGGTTTTTATATAGCCAACTGACAGGTTGGCAAGATGCCCTCCCTGAGAGGGCATCTGGATAGAGCTGATAATTCTGCAAAGAGCGCGTCATACGAAACGCCCGAGGTCGTATACGAACCTGCAGAATTAGTACCGCGGCGCCGGAACCGGTTGTGGCGGGTAGTAGTAGCCTGGAGGCGGCGGCGCCTGGTAGTACACCGGCGGAGGTTGCTGGATGTACACCGGCTGCGGCTGGACGTAAACCGGCTGTTGCACGTAGACCGGCGGCTGGGAGTTGGCGACGACCGAGCCTACGACGAGCCCGCCGACCACGGCCCCCAGCAACGCCGGGCCCCCCCAGCCCCAACCACCACGGTAGCCACCGTGACCCCATCCATAGCCGTACCCGCCACGGGCTTCTGCCTGCCCCGCGATGGCGAGGGTGGCAATCAGCACGAGGGCTACTTTCACTTTTGAGAGTCGACTGATCATGACAAGTCCTCTACTTATGCATCGAACCGGTTTTAATCATATTCCCGGGCATACGTTTCAGACAGTGCTTTTTGAGGGGATTACGCGGCGCCAGAGTAAAGGTTAGGTAAGGTTTGTAGCCTGTTTGTTACCTGGCTCTGGCGTTGAAGTGAATACGGGTGTCCGGCGGTGTTCTGAATATAAAAACACCGGCGCCGCCATGGATGTCGACAGCGTCGGTGTACCCTGATGTCAGGCGTTGAGTGTCCGCGTCATCCGCAACGCCAGCACACTGCCCGCCACAATCACCGCCGCCAACAAGTACAGCGCCATGTCGGTAGATCCGGTGGCATCCTTCACAAACCCGACGATATACGGGCTGAGGAACCCGGCCATCTGGCCCATGGAGTTGATCAGTGCCAAGCCACCCGCCGCAGCGCCTGCGCTGAGCATGGCGGTCGGTACCGGCCAGAACATCGGCAGACCGGTGAGGGCGCCCATGGTGGCGATGGTCAGGCCGAGGATCGCAATCGCCGGCGTGGTTGCAAAGTTGACCGCAATCACCAACCCGATCGCGCCCATCAGCATCGGCACCACCAAGTGCCAGCGACGCTCCTTGCGCAAGTCGGCAGAGCGGCCCACCAGCAGCATGAACACCGCCGCCAGCAAATACGGGATTGCACTCAACCAGCCAATCACCAGGTTATCGCTGAAACCCATGTTCTTGATGATCGACGGCAGCCAGAAGTTGATGGCGTACACGCCGCTCTGGATGCAGAAGTAGATCAGGCCGAACGCCCAGATGGCCGGGTTCTTGAACACTTCCAGCAGCGAGTCGCTGGTGGTTTTCGGCTTGTTGGCCAGGTCGGTCGCCTGGTCGGCTTCGAGTACTGCGCGTTCATGGGCCGTGAGCCATTTGGCGTTGGCAAAGCTGTCGCTGAGCAGGAAGTAGGCGAGGGCGCCGAGGATCACCGTCGGGATGCCTTGCAGCAGGAACATCCACTGCCAGCCTGCCAGCCCGCCCTGGCCTGCGGCGAAGTGGTTGAGGATCCAGCCGGAGAACGGGCTGCCGAGCAAGCCGGACACCGGGATCGCCGACATGAACAGCGCCATGATCCGCCCACGGCGGAAGGTCGGGAACCACTGCGAGAGGTACAGCACCACACCCGGGAAGAAACCGGCTTCAGCGGCGCCGGTCAACAGGCGCAAGCCGTAGAAATGGGTGGGAGTGGTGACGAACAGCAGGCAGGTGGACAGGGTACCCCAGACGATCATCATCAGCGCAATCCAGCGCCGTGGACCAAACCGGGTCAACGCCAGGTTGCTCGGTACGCCGCACAGCACGTAGCCGATAAAAAAGATCCCGGCACCGAGGCCGTACACGGTCTCGCTGAATTTCAGGTCGTCGAGCATCTGCAACTTGGCAAAGCCGACGTTGACGCGGTCGAGGTAGTTGAACAGGTAGCAGATGAAAATGAAGGGGATCAGGCGCAGGGTAATGCGCTTGTATACGGCGTTTTTATCGTCATCGGTGGCCTGGGTGACAGCGGCGCTCTGTGACATGGCAGTCTCTCTTTATTATGATTTTTCGCGATGCGAGGGTAACGTTGATCGCCCAATGAGTCTCGGCCACCTCAAGGGGTGATGTCTTTGTGCTCGCGCACAGTCAGGCATGGTTTGCGCTGTGCCTATGAACAACCCGTTTTTTCAGGAATTTAGCCCCATGTTCGAGCTGGATCATGACCTGGCGCAGGATATCGTCAATCGCACCATGGCGATCCTGCCCTACAACGTCAACGTCATGGACAGCCAGGGCCTGATTCTGGGCAGTGGCGAACCGGAGCGTATCAACACCCGCCACGAAGGCGCGCAACTGGTGCTGGCGAACGTGCGCGTGGTGGAAATCGACAGCCAGACTGCCAAGCACCTCAAGGGCGTGCAGCCCGGGATCAACCTGCCGTTGTTGCACGATCAGCGCCTGATCGGCGTACTGGGCATTACCGGCGAGCCGGAAGTGCTGCGTACCTATGCCCAGCTGGTGCGCATGACCGCCGAAATGCTGGTGAGCCAGCGCCACCAGCAAGCCGAGCAGCAATGGCGCCGCCAGCGTTGCGATGATCTGTTGGCGCTGCTGCTGGCCGAGACCGGCGATTCGCCGCGCCTGGTGGACGAAGCGCAGCAACTGGGCCTCAAGCCGCAATTGGCGCGCACGCCGTACCTGTTTGAACTGGGTAGCGGCCAGTCGGCCGAGGCCTTGAGCGCCTGGCTGACCTCGCGCTACCCCGACAGCTGGTGCGTCAGCTCCGCGCAGTTTTCCCTGTTGTGGTGCCGGCCGGCGTCAGTGCAAGTCGACAACCCGCGCCTGCTGGAAAAGCTCGAAGGCCTGGGCTGGAACATCCTGCGGGTTGCCGTTGGCGGGCAAGCGGACGGCCTGGCCGGGCTGCGCCGTTGTTACCGGCGTGTCGGCGATCTGCTCGCCTATGGCCGCGATGTGTTGCCCGAATCACGTTTGCTGACCCTGACCCGTTACCGACTGCCGGTGATGCTCTGGCGCCACCGCAACGACGATGCCCTCGACGAACTCCTCAACCCGCTGCGCAAGGTGCTGGCCAAGGACGGCAACGGCCAGTTGCTGGCGACCCTGCGCAGTTGGTGCGACCACGACGGGCAAAGCCAGGCCTGCGCCGATGCGCTGGGCATCCACCGCAACAGCCTGCGCTACCGCATGGAGCGCATTGCCGAGCTGAGCGGCGTTGACCCGCTGACCCTCGACGGCATGCTCGCGTTGTACCTCGGCGTGCAGCTCTTGCCCCAGGCTTTGTCGAAATGAACAACAAACCCCAGCCACTCTTGTGCAATGGACCGGCGTTATTGCCTGAGCCAACTGGCAGCATGGGCGTTATAAAAACCGGAGAAAGCCCATGAAAATCATCATCGCCCCCGACTCGTTCAAGGACAGCCTGAGTGCCGAAGGCGTGGCGAATGCCATTGCCGAGGGGTTGGCCACGGTGTGGCCCGACGCCGAGCTGATCAAGTGCCCGATGGCGGACGGTGGTGAGGGCACGGTGGAGTCGGTACTCGCCGCCTGCCAGGGCGAGCTGCGTAGCACCAACGTGCAAGGGCCGTTGGGCGCCCGCATTGATGCGCATTGGGGCTGGTTGGCCGAAAGCCACACTGCAATCATCGAAATGGCCGAGGCCAGCGGCTTGCAGTTGGTGCCGCCGGGTAAGCGGGATGCCTGTTCCAGCAGCACCTTTGGCACTGGCGAACTGATCCGCGCGGCACTGGATGCCGGCGCCCGGCGCATCATCCTGGCGATTGGCGGTAGCGCCACCAACGACGGCGGCGCCGGCGCGATGCTGGCCCTCGGTGTGCAATTGTTTGATGCCGAAGGTGCCGCATTGCCCTTGGGCGGACTGTCACTGGCCAAGCTGTCGCGCATCAGCCTGGAACAACTGGACCCACGCCTGGCCGAGGTGAGCTTCGAAATCGCTGCCGACGTGAATAACCCGCTGTGCGGCTCCCACGGTGCCTCCGCGATTTTCGGCCCGCAAAAAGGTGCCAATCCCCAACAAGTCGAGCAGTTGGACGCCGCCCTCGGCCATTTCGCCGATCACTGCGCGAAAGTCTTGCCGAAAGACGTGCGTGAAGAGCCCGGCAGCGGCGCCGCCGGTGGCTTGGGGTTCGCCGCCAAGGCGTTCCTGGGCGCGCAATTTCGTGCCGGGGTTGAAGTCGTCGCTGAACTGGTGGGACTTGAATACGCCGTGCGCGGCGCCGACCTGGTGATCACCGGCGAAGGCCGTTTCGACGCCCAGACCCTGCGGGGCAAAACCCCGTTTGGCGTGGCGCGGATTGCCAAACAGCACAACGTGCCGGTGATCGTGATCGCCGGCACGTTGGGTGAGGGTTATGAGCAGATGTACGCCCACGGTGTGGATGCCGCGTTCGCCTTGCCGTCCGGCCCGACTACCCTGGAGCAGGCCTGCAGCGAGGCGCCGCGCCTGTTGCGCGAACGCGCCTCGGACATCGCCCGGGTCTGGCGCCTGGCGGCCTCGGCGGTTTAAGCCTCAAAGCCCTGCGCCAGTTGGTCGACCCACTGGCGCTGAAAGCCCAGCAGCGCTTCCTTGGGCTGCTGCAGCTGGACAAACTCCAGCATCGGGTCTTCCACCGCCGTGCGCACGCCGGCCAATTCCTCCAGCGCCGCCAGCCCGCAAAACGGCACGTAGGCCTCGCTGTAGCCGCCTTCATGCACCAGTACCAGGCGGCCCTGGCACAGCCGCTCGGCAGCCTCACGCACCGTGCGGGTCATCAGGCGGAACGACTCGCTGTGCAGCAGCATCCGCGCCAGCGGGTCGACGGCGTTGGCGTCGTAACCGCAGGCGACGATGATCAGTTCGGGCTCGAACCGCTCCAGGGCCGGCACCACGATGCGTTCCATCGCATGCAGGTACGCCGCGTGGCCGCTGCCGGGTGGCAACGGGATATTGATATTCGCACCCAGGCCCGCGCCGTGGCCACGATCCTGTTCACCGCTGTAACCCGGCGGATAGCAACCGTCCTGGTGCAGGGAGATCGTCAATACATCGCCGCGTGCTTCGAAGATGGACTGGGTACCGTTGCCATGGTGCACATCCCAGTCGATCACCGCGACCTTGCCCAGCCCACGGCGCGCCTTGGCCGCCTCGATGGCGATGGCGATATTGGCCAGGAAGCAAAAGCCCATGGCGCCGTCTGCCAGGCAATGATGCCCCGGTGGCCGCGACAGCGAGTAGGCATTCCCGACGTGCCCGCTCAGCACCGCGTCCACCGCAGCGATGCTCAACCCGGCGGAGAGTTTGGCGATCTCGTAGCTGCCCGGGCCAATCGGCGCCTGGGGCCCCAGCTCGCCGCCGCCGGCATCGCTCAGAGCCTTGAAGCGTTGCAGGTAGTCGGCGCCGTGTACTCGCCGCAAATCCTCCTCCGTGGCCGGGGCGGCACTGTGCTGTTGCAGGTGACGGCTCAGCCCGGACACGTCCAGCAGGCTTTTCAAACGCCGCTTGGTCTCCGGTGACTCGGCATGCCCGGTGCCGGCAGGCGGCTGCACCCAGCCGCCCACCGGCAAGGTCAGGGCGTGGGGGCCGGCGCTGTGCCAGAGGCTTAGTTCATCAAAGAAAAACGCAGTGGATCGGTTCATCAGAGTCTCCAGTTCAGCGGGTTAAAACAGCGTCAGGCGGGGTGCGGCTGCCGAGCATCAGCGCCAGGGACAACAAGGTGATGGCGGCGCCGCCCACCAGTAGCGAGGTAAACCCGCCGCTGGCCTCGATCAGCCGCCCGGCAATCGCCGGCCCGATGGCCAGGCCGGCGCCGATCACCAGGTTGGAGGTGTTCATCAGCTTGCCGCTGCGGTCGAGGTCAGCCAGGCAGGCGAGAATCAGCGGCAGGATGAAGGTCCAGGTGAACTTGAACAGCAGCGCCGCCAGGGCAAAGCGCATCAGCATCGGCGTGCCGCTCAGCAACAGCACGGCACCCGCCATCAGGGCGTAGCCGGCCAGCAACAGCAGCAGGCGCGGCAGCCGCGTACCGATGACTGAGGCACACCCGGCGCCGACGATTCCCATCACCGTGGCCAGGGCCAGCACTTCACCGCTGTGTTGTGCGGAGATCCCCGCGCTGCTGCCGATGGCGCCGATAAAGGTCCAGACGCCGCCGAGGCTGATATAGAAAGTCAGTATCCCGGCGATGCCCAGCGCAGCCTTAACCCGGGAGCCCGGCAATGGCGCGGCGTCGGTTGGCTGGCGCGGCGGGCTGCCGGATGGAAAGCAGCGGGCCAGGGGCAGCAGCAGCGTCATCAACCCCGCAAGAATCAAGTAGCAGGCGCCGAGCCCATAGCGCGCAAACAACCCGGGCAACACCCCGAGGCCGACGGCGCCGACCACCAGTTGCCCCATCACCCACAAGCCGTAGATCCGGCTGGGGTTGGCGGTGGCGGCCGCGCTGGCCAGGCAGATGATCATCAGCGACCCGCCCGCCAGGGCACTCATAAAGCGCAAGGCAAGCAAGGTGGCGTAGGTGTCGGCGAGCATCGACAGCAGGTTGGCGGCAATGAACGCAATGGCGGCCACCAGCGCTGCCAGGCGCCAGTCCACCCGCTTGAGCCACCAGAACGCAGGCAAGGTGGCCAGGCTCATCGCCCCCAGCTCGGTGGAGAACAGGTCGCCGATGTGTGACGGGCTCAGTTGCCATTGGCTGGCCAGTTGCGCGGCCACCGCCGGTGCGGTCATCAGGATGGTCGGGGTGATGGCGGCGAACAGGATGATCGCCGCCAGCAAGGGCCAGGAACGCGCCGAATAGCCGGCGGTTGCAGCGTGGGTCTGAGTGTTCATGGGCAAGCTCCGGGAAAGTGATTCAGAACACATGGACCAGCCGCAGCAGGGCGTCGGTGCCCGCGTAGCCGTTGGACGCCGCGACGTTTTGCGAAAGGCTGAACATCAGCTGGTTCTGCCGGTCGAGCCAGTGACCCACCTCGAAACCCACCTGGGTGTAGCGTTTATGGGTGTCGTCGATGCGCTGGTCGTTGATGCGCAGGGCGCCGCCATCGGCATGGATCAGGCGCAGTGCGCCGTAGGTGGCGGGGCTGAAGTCGTAGGAGGCGAAGGCTTGCAGGCGGTACAGGGGGTCTTGCTTGAGGTCGCTGCCGAAATAGTCGTCATTGGTGCCGTACAGCTGGGCTTCGAGGTTGGCTTCCAGCACCCATTTCTCGCCCATGCCCTGGGTGTAGTTGTAAACGAAGGTCGCGCCCCAGCGATTGGCGCCGGGGGACACGTCGGGGTTTTTGCTGTGGTACTCGCCCACCGGCACGGTGATCAGGCTCAACAGCCCGCTGTAAGTGCGCGAGGCCGGGTCGTTGATGAAAAACAGCGTGCCGCCGACCTGCGGATCACCAAAGCCGCTCTCGCCGGTGTGCTGGCTGGCGCCGGGCAAGCGTGCGTTGATGTCGGCGAAGGGCAGGATAAATTGCGGGGTGCACAGCGTGCCGCAGACGTCAGTGAAAAACACCTGGCGGTACGCCACGGCGTTGACCTTCAAGTCGGCCTTGCCCGTGGTGTCGGCCGGGCCGTGGAAATCATCGTAGCGTGAGGCGGGCAAGTACAGCACGCCGAGGCTGGTGCCGGACGGCGCGCCGAAAAAATCCCGGGCGTTGAGGTCGGCAGCCTGGCTGTCGAGGCTCAGCAGGGTACCGCCCAGCAGCATGGCCAGGTGACGCAAGGTAGGGTGATTCATCGCAAGGCATCTCTTATGGACTGTTATGGATGGCAGCGGAAAATGGGCAAAGGGCGCCCGTGGCCGTCAAAACGACAGCGCAAAAAAGCAATGGATAAAGGGCTGAGATCAGTCGGGCGGGGCGTGCAGCAAGTGCGCGATGCGCGCCTTGTCCTTGACCCCAAGCTTGCTGTAGATGGCGCGGATGTGATGACGCACGGTGTTCGGCGACAAGCCCAGGTCGCGGGCGACTTCCTTGTAGGTCTTGCCTTCGCCAAAGCCCTGGGCCACGTCGTTTTCCCGCGGGCTCAGTTGGGGCAGCGCGCGGTTGATGCGCGCCGCCAACAGAAACTGGTCACCCACGGCCGAGGCCTCGATGTGGATGTGCTTGCCCTCATGCCCGCGTTCATCCAACGGCAGCGGCAGGGCGGGACCGCTCCACTGCGGCCACTCACTGAGCAACAGGTCGACAAACCCGCGTTCGGCACACTGCAACACCCCACGCTGGTCGCATACCGCCAGGGCCAGGTTGCGCGGGCTGGTGAGGGTTTCGCGCATGGCCACCAGGGTTCGGATCTGATTCGCCGAAACCGACGCCACCAGGTGCAGCATCAGGTTGTTCAGCAGTTGGCAGTCGTCCTGGTTGTAGCGGGGCGCGCCGGGCTTGCGGTACAGGCTCAAGTGATCGCTGAGGCGGGTTTGCGGGTCGACGTGAATCACGCACAACAACTCGCCAATGCCATAGCGCTGCCCCAACCAGTTTTGGCCCGGGCCGTTGGCGGGGTCGAGCATGTCGACAATCACCGCCTGGCCGAGCGCTTCGTGCACCAGCCCGACCGTCACGTCCACATGGCGGATCGATTGCCAGTCCGCCAGGTACGTGGCGGGCAGGTGATGCAGGTAGCTGCTGTGTTCCTCCGGCAGGCCATCAATGATCGCCGCACGGCCCCACCAGGCGCTGTCGAAAGGCAGCAACTGGCTGATGCGCGTCAGGGCATGGCCATGAAACTGTTCAATGTCCTGGTGTTGGGCCAGGCGTTGCAGATCAAGCGTCAGGGTGCTGAAAGCCTGTAACAGGCCAGGAAGATCAAGGCGGCTCATGGGCGTTCCTCTGTGGGACTTTTTTATTGTTTTAGTCACAGGGTTTGAAGGCCGAAACGGGGCAGGGCCTGGGTGAAGTATCGGCGCTGCGAGGGGCGATCGCTATCCTACAGATGCACGATGTGCGGCTGGATTTGTGCTCGCCAAAAAGCCGCTGTGCCGCCTACACTGGTCGGCCACGTGTTTTTCACAGGACGAAACACCATGCACACACCTGAACCCAAAATCGTTATCACGCGCTTCACCGAGGCCCATCTTGAAGGCGTCACTGCGCTCTACAACGATCCGGCTGTCTGCCGTCAGGTGCTGCAAATGCCTTTCCAGTCGGTTGAGGCCTGGCGCAAACGCCTGGTGCAGGACAACGAGCGGCGGCTACAGCTGGTGGCGCTGCATGCCGGCGAGGTGATCGGCCAGCTCGGCCTTGAACAGTACTTGCGGGTGCGCCAAAGCCATGTCGGTTCGTTCGGCATGGGCGTGGCCACCGCCTGGCAGGGCAAGGGCGTGGGCTCCCGGTTGCTGGGCGCCGCGCTGGAGGTGGCGGACAACTGGATGAACCTGCACCGGGTGGAACTGACGGTGTACGCCGACAACGAAGCCGCCCACCGCCTGTACCACAAGTTCGGCTTCGAGACCGAAGGCCGGCTGCGGGATTACGCCGTGCGTGACGGCGTATTCGTCGACACCCTGACCATGGCGCGCATCCGCAAGCCTGCCTAGTCGTCCTGCAACGCAAACGCCACCGCAGCCTGCGCATGCAGCTCGGTGGTGTCCAGCAGTGGCAGGTCGCTGTGCTGCGGTTTGATCAACAGGCTGATTTCCGTGCAACCGAGGATGATGGCCTGGGCGCCGCGTGCCGCCAGGGACCCGATCACCCGTTGGTACACCTCGCGCGATGCGTCGCTGATCACCCCGACACACAACTCCTCATAGATGATCCGGTGCACGGCCTGGCGCTCTTCTGCGTCCGGCACCAGCACGGTCAGCCCCTGGGCCGCCAGGCGTGACTTGAGAAATTCCTGTTCCATGGTAAACGCGGTGCCCAGCAGGCCGACGGTGAGGGTGCCGGCCTCTACCGCCGCCGCGCCGGCCGCGTCTGCAATATGCAGAAACGGTATGGACACCGCTGCTTCAATACGCGGTGCCACCAGATGCATGGTGTTGGTACACAGCACGATGCATTCGGCGCCACCGGCTTGCAGGCGACGGGCGGCGTCTTCGAGGATCAGCGCTGCGTCATCCCAGCGGCCTGCATGCTGGGCCTGCTCCACCGGGCCGAAGTCGACGCTGTACATCAACAGTTGCGCCGAGCGCAGCGGCCCGAGTTGGTCGCGCACGCTCTGGTTGATGATGCGGTAATACTCGGCGCTGGACTCCCAGCTCATGCCGCCGATAAGGCCGATGGTGCGCATTCGATGCTCCTGAAATGGACGGGCGAGGGCACCACATTACCCAAGCGCGGTGCTTTAGTCATACGCCGGTGTGCCGCATCTGCCATGATCAAGGCTCGCAACCTGGGTCACCCAAGGAACACGGCAATGGACGATGTACAACAACTGGGCGAGATGCTTCGTCATTACGCCGACAGCGAAGCCCACAAGAAGCAGCAGTTCGACGTGCAGTCGGCCCATTGGGCGCAGAAGATCGGCGAGCTGTTCGGCCAGATCGAGCAGTGGCTGGAGCCGGTGAAAACCGTCGGTTTGCTGGAAGTGCAGCGCGAAGCGTATGTGGCTTCCGGCCCGAGCGTACCGGTGGAGACCTCCACCTTTAAAACCGAGAAACTGACCATCCATATTGCCGGCAAACCCGTGGAGTTCGTGCCGGATGTAATGGGCGCCGGCGGCCTGATTTCGCTGTCGGTGATGGGCTTGACCGCCGCCCGCTACGGCAGCATTTCCCTGGTGCTGCTGCCGGGGAAAAACGACTGGTTGTGGAAGAAAACCAACGGCCTGAAAGACCCGGACACCTTCGGCTTCGATGCCAACTTCCTGGCCTTGCAGTTGCAGAGCCTGATTCCCCGCGAACGCGGATGATTGCAGGAGCTGGCTTGCCGGCGATGCAGGCAACTCGGTCTGTCCGCTAAACCGAGGTGATGCCATCGCCGGCAAGCCAGCTCCTACAGGTGGTGCATTCCTTTCTCAGATATCGACATTGCCCCAACCCGGCTTTGCCTCTTCAGGCGCCACCGCGTTGACCCGCTTGCCCGTGGCCAACTCCACCCGCCGTGCCACTTCCGGGTCGTCGGCGAACGGCATCAGGCTGGCCTCATCCAGGCTCTCCCTCGACTCACCCCGCAAGCAATGCTCCACCGCACCATACAGGCCGATCACCGCCGCCAGGTTCAGCACGATCTCCCACATCAGGCGATCTGCGCGTCAAGCTGCGCCACCTTCAAGTCCGCCACCCGCACCGTGCGCCAGGTGTTGTACGCCATCAGCAACATGCCGCTGAGGAAAAACACCCCGCCGACAAAGCGCACCACAAACCCCGGATGGCTGGCCTGCAAGGCTTCCACAAAGGAATAGGTGAGGGTGCCGTCATCGTTCACCGCCCGCCACATCAGGCCCTGGGTGATGCCGTTGACCCACATCGAGGCGATGTACAGCACCGTGCCAATGGTCGCCAGCCAGAAGTGCATATTGATCAGCCCCACGCTGTGCATCTGCGTGCGCCCGAAGACCTTCGGGATCATGTGGTACAGCGAGCCAAACGTGATCATCGCCACCCAGCCCAGCGCGCCGGCGTGGACGTGGCCGATGGTCCAGTCGGTGTAGTGGGAGAGGGCGTTGACGGTCTTGATCGCCATCATCGGCCCTTCAAACGTCGACATGCCGTAGAACGCCAGCGACAGCACCAGAAAGCGCAGGATCGGGTCGGTGCGCAATTTATGCCAGGCCCCCGAGAGCGTCATCATGCCGTTGATCATCCCGCCCCAGCTGGGCGCCAGCAGGATCAGCGACATCGCCATGCCCAGCGACTGTGCCCAGTCCGGCAGCGCGGTGTAGTGCAAGTGATGCGGGCCGGCCCAGATATACAGGGTGATCAACGCCCAAAAGTGCACGATGGACAGGCGATAGGAATACACCGGCCGCCCGACTTGCTTGGGCACGAAGTAGTACATCATCCCCAGAAAGCCCGTGGTCAGGAAGAAACCCACGGCGTTGTGCCCGTACCACCACTGCACCATGGCGTCGGTGGCACCGGAATACACCGGGTAGGATTTGAACCAGTCCACCGGGATCGACAGGTGATTGACCACGTGCAGCATGGCGATCACCACGATAAACGCACCAAAGAACCAGTTGCCGACGTAGATGTGCTGGGTCTTGCGCTGCACCACAGTGGTGAAAAACACGATCGCATAGGCGACCCACACCACGGTCATCCACACGGCGCCGCTGAACTCGATCTCGGCGTATTCCTTGGTGGTGGTGTAGCCCAGCGGCAGGCTGACCAACATGATCACGATCACCGATTGCCAGCCCCAGAATGTGAAGGCTGCGAGCTTGTCCGAGTACAGCCGTACCTGGCAGGTGCGCTGTACTGCGTAGTAGCTGGCGGCGAATTGCGCGCTGCCGGCAAAGCCGAAGATCACAAGGCTGGTGTGCAGCGGGCGCAGGCGCCCGAAGGTGGTCCAGGGCAGGTCGAGGTTCATCTCGGGCCAGACCAGTTGCGAGGCGATCCACACGCCCATGGCCATGCCGACCACGCCCCAAACGATGGTTGCAATGACGAATTGACGCACGACCTTGTAGTTGTAGGCCTGTGCGGTTGATGGTGGTTGCATGCTTAGTCCTCCCACGGTTCCAAGTGGGCGGCACTGTAGGAAGGATGGGCGGAACAATACAGACTCAGACCCGGGTCATTAATACGGATCAGCCACTAACCTGCATTTTTCGCACGTTACCCCCGTCAATAAATCATTTGTCCAACCCCCGCCCAATGACAAAACTGCAAGTCACTCGCAAAACAACAACGATTGGGCAAAAACCACATGCAAATCGAGCGCAACTTTTTCAACGGCCAGTTTGCCGAACCTGCCACCACCGCACGGATCGCGGTCTATAACCCTGCGACCGAGGCTCAAGTGGGCCAGGTGTCCGCCGCCACCCCCGACGAGGCCATTGCCGCCGTCGACGCCGCCGCAACCGCACAGAAAACCTGGGGCAAGCTCACCAGCATCCAGCGCGCCGAACACCTGCGGGCTTTCGCCGACGCCCTCGAAACCTGCGCTGAAAGCATAGGCAAGGCGCTGGCCAGTGAGTCCGGCAAAAGCCTCGACGACGCCAGCAACGAAGCCCGCTACGCCGCACAAATCACCCGTTACCACGCCGAATGGGCTCGCCGCATTGAAGGCGAAATCATCCCCAGCGACACCCCGGACGAAAACCTGTTCCTGCAACGCGAGCCGATTGGCGTCGTGGCGTGCCTGATCCCGTTCAACTACCCGGTCTACACCCTGTTGCGCAAAATCGCACCGGCGCTGATTGCCGGCAACACCGTGGTGGTGCGCCCGAGCAATAACACCCCGTTGTCCGCCTTCGAAATCGCCCGCGCGGTTGAGCAGTCGGGCATGCCGGCCGGCGTGATCAACATCCTGACCATGGACCACGCCACCGCCGCCGCCCTGTGCACCCACAAGGCCGTGGGCTTGATCACGCTGACAGGCAGCGTCAACGCCGGGCGCATCGTGCTGGATTACTGCAAGGCCAACATCGCCAAGCCGTCCCTGGAACTCGGCGGCAAGACCCCGGCAATCATCGAGGCCGACGCCGACCTGGAAAAGGCCGCCAGCGACATCATCGCCTCCAAGACCACTCACTGCGGCCAGTTGTGCACGGCGGTCGAGCGCGTGTACGTGCAGGAAAGCGTCTACGACCGATTCCTGGCCCTGCTCAAGGCCAAGATCAGCGCCGTAAAATTTGGCGATCGCGCCACGGACGCCGGCCTGATGGGCCCGCTGGTCAACGCCAGCTCCCGGCAGAATATTCACGCCATGGTCGAGCGCGCCGTCGCCGACGGTGCTGTACTGGAAACAGGCGGCGTACTCCCCGAAGGTCCGGGCCATTTCTACCCGCCGACCCTGCTCAGTGGCTGCCGCCAGGCCATGGAAATCATCCAGGAAGAAATCTTCGGCCCGGTACTGCCGGTGCTCAAGTACCGCGACATCGACGAAGCCCTGGCCATGGCCAACGACCACCAGTTCGGCCTGTCGTCGGTGCTCTATACCGAGAACTACCGCACGGCCATGAAAGTCGCCAATGCCATTGAGGCCGGCGAGTTGTACGTCAATCGCACCCCGGCGGACCCTTACCAGGGCTTCCACGCCGGCTGGAAACGCTCAGGGCTGGGCGGCGATGACGGCAAGCACGGGATGCTTGAGTTCACCCAGACCCGTTTGGTGGTCATGAAGTACTGAGTCACCGACCACCGGCTTTACCTCAATAAAAACAATTATCGGGGCACCCGCGCATCGGGTGCCCGAGGTCTACAAGATGTCCAAGCCTGCACCCGTTGCCCAGGGTTTCGATGCCGTGTCCGCGGCCAAAAGCGACAAAGCCAGTCGCTACTTCCAATTGATGTTGCTGGTGCTGGCCGCCGGGGCGATCTACCCGATCCTCTACCTGCGCCAGGTCTACCAGACCACCATGCTCGACGTGTTCCAGATCAACCACAGCCAGCTGGGTTATCTGTATTCAATGCTCGGCACGATCTTCCTCCTCAGCTACCTGCCCAGCGGCTGGTTGGCGGATCGCCTGCCGCCGCGCTTCCTGATCTTTTTTTCGCTGGTGGCCACCGGTGCCCTGGGCATCTGGTACTCCACCGTGCCGTCGATGACCGGCCTGATGATTATCTTCGGCTGCTGGGGCCTGACCACCGGCCTGACCTTCTGGGCCTCGGTGCTCAAGCGGGTGAAGATGATTGCCCATCACAGTGAGCAAGGCCGGTTCTTCGGCATCCTCGACGGCGGCCGTGGCCTGGTGGAAGCCTTGCTGGCCACCGTGGCCCTGGGGCTGTTCGCGTATGCCACCGAAACCCGCAGCCAGACGGCCGCCGAAGGCTTCAAGCACGTGGTGTACCTGTATTCGTTCGTGTGTATCGCGATTGGTTGTGTGCTGGTGCTGCTCAAGGACCCCAAGTCCATGGCGGAAACCGCGGCGGTGGAGAAGGGCAAGTTCAACCTGATCGCCGACCTCACCACCCTGGTGAAAATCCCCGAGCTGTGGCTGGTGACTGCCATTGTGTTCTGCGGTTATCACATGTTCTGGGCCACCTACAGCTTCTCTGACTACCTGCAAGGCAGCGGCATGACCGCCGTGATGGCCGGCACCATCACCACCATCAAGCTGTGGATGCGGCCTATCGGCGGGATCGGCGGCGGCTGGCTGGGGGACAAGTTTTCGAATATCTCGGTGCTCATCGTCGCGTTGGTGCTGGTGACCCTGGCGATGGTCGGCCTGATCGTGTTCCCGGCCATTGGCAGCCTCGGCTTGCTGATCGGCACGGTGATCTTTATCGGCCTGATGACCTATGCGATTCGCGGCCTGTACTGGGCGATCCTCGACAGCTGCGATATCCCGCTGCGCATCACCGGCCTGGCCATCGGCATTGTCTCGGTGGTGGGTTACCTGCCTGACACCTTTATCCCGCTGATCAATGGCTACCTCACCGACACGTACCCGGGGCAGGTCGGCTACAACCTGTACTTCGGCTACATCGCCTTCATCGGCGTGCTCGGGACCCTCGCGGCCCTGACCTTGCGCGCCCGGATCAATCGTAAAAAATTCAACCAGACAGGTGCCTGAGATGAAAATCGTCGCCCTTGAAACCCATATTGTCGCCGTACCGCCACCCCACATCGGCGGCATGTACTGGCTGTTCGTCAAACTCAAAACCGACTGCGGCATCGAAGGCGTGGGCGAGATCTACGCCGCTACCTTCGGCCCCAAAGCCATGCTGCCGATCATCGAGGACGTGTTCGAGCGCTACCTGCTCAACCACGACCCGCACCACATCGAGCGTTTCTTCCGCCAGGCGTATTCCAGCGGGTTCACCCAGCGTCCCGACCTGACCATGATGGGCGTGGTCAGCGGCCTGGAAATGGCCTGCTGGGACATCATCGGCAAAGCCGCCAACAAGCCGGTCTATGAGTTGCTGGGCGGCAAGGTCAACGAGCGCCTGCGCTCCTACACCTACCTGTACCCGGTCAACAGCAAGGGCGAGTACGACTACGACGACCCGGACCTGGCCGCCGAGTGCGCCGTCGAGAACATGAACAAGGGCTTCACCGCAGTCAAATTCGACCCGGCAGGCCCCTACACCGCGTACTCCGGCCACCAGATTTCCCTGGAAGTGCTGGAGCGCTGCGAAACCTTCTGCCGTAAGATCCGCGAAGCGGTGGGTGACAAGTGCGACCTGCTGTTCGGCACCCACGGGCAGATGGTGCCGTCGTCGGCCATCCGCCTGGCCAAGCGCCTGGAGAAGTACGACCCGCTGTGGTTCGAAGAGCCCGTGCCACCGGGCCAGGAAGAGGCCATGGCCCAGGTCGCGGCCAAGACCACCATCCCCATCGCCACCGGCGAGCGGCTGACCACCAAGTACGAGTTCTTCAAGCTCTTGCAGGCCGGTGGTGCATCGATCCTGCAAATGAACGTGGCGCGCTGCGGCGGCCTGCTGGAAGCCAAGAAAATCGCGAGCATGGCCGAGGCCTACTACGCGCAAATCGCCCCGCACCTGTACAACGGGCCGATTGGCGCAGCGGCGAGTTTCCAGCTGGCCACGTGCACGCCGAACTTCCTGATCCAGGAAAGCATCATGACCTGGGGCGGCTTCCACGCCGAAGTGCTGACCAAGCCGCTGCAATGGGAGGACGGCTACATCATCCCGTCCACCGAGCCGGGCCTTGGGGTGGAGCTGAACATGGACGTGGTGCGCAAGCACACGCCGTACACCGGCGAACGCCTGCACCTGCAAATGGCGCCTACGCCGGCTGACGTGAAAGACACTTCGCCCGCCAAGGGCTAAAAAAAACGACTGATGCGGTAACTGTGAATGACATACGACTACATCATCGCCGGTGCCGGCGCCGCAGGTTGCGTCCTGGCCAACCGACTCTCCGCCTCGGGCGAGCATTCGGTGTTGCTGCTGGAAGCCGGCGGCAAGGACAGCTCCTGGTGGTTCAAGATCCCGGTCGGTTTTGCCAAGATGTACTACAACCCGACCTTCAACTGGATGTACTACAGCCAGCCGCAAAAACAGCTGGCCGACCGCGCCATCTATGCCCCACGCGGCAAAGTGCAGGGCGGTTCCGGCTCGATCAACGCCATGATCTACGTGCGCGGCCAGGCCCATGACTTCAATGACTGGGCGGCCAATGGCAACGACGGCTGGGGTTTCCAGGACGTGCTGCCGTACTTCCGCAAGCTGGAAAATCACCCGTTGGGCGACACCGAATACCACGGCAGCAGCGGCCCCATCAGCATCACCCCGATGAAGGGCCAGACCCACGCTATCTGTGATGTGTTCCTCAAGGGCTGCGAGCAGTTGGGCTACGGCCTGAGCGATGACTTCAACGGGCCGGACTTCGAAGGTGCGGGCCTCTACGACGTCAACACCCGCAACGGCGAGCGCTGCTCCAGCAGCTTTGCGCACCTGCACCCGGCGTTGGGGCGACCGAACCTCACGGTGGAACTGCATGCGCTGGTAGACCGCGTGCTGTTCGACGACCAACAGCGGGCCACCGGCATCAGCGTGACCCAGCACGGCGTGGTCCGCACCTTCACCGCGCGCAAGGAGGTGATCCTGTGCGCGGGGGCGGTGGATACGCCAAAGATCCTGCAACTGTCGGGCGTGGCGGACAAGCAACTGCTCGCCGAACACAACATCCCGCTGGTCAAGGACCTGCCGGCGGTGGGGCAGAACCTGCAGGATCACCTGTGCGCCAGCTATTACTACAAGGCCAATATCCCGACCCTGAACGACCAGCTCAGCTCGCTGTTCGGCCAGTTCAAGCTGGGCCTCAAATACCTGCTGACCCGCAAGGGCGCGCTGGCCATGAGCGTCAACCAGGCCGGCGGGTTCTTCCGTGGCAACGCGGAACAGGCGCACCCCAACCTGCAGCTGTACTTCAACCCGCTGTCGTACCAGATCCCGAAAAACAACAAGGCCAGCCTCAAGCCCGAGCCGTATTCAGGCTTCCTGCTGTGCTTCAACCCGTGCCGGCCCACCAGCCGCGGGACGATTCGCATCGCCTCGAAAAACCCACGGGATGCGGCTTTGATCGACCCCAACTACCTGAGCACCCAGAAGGACATCGACGAGGTGATCCAGGGCAGTCGGCTGATGCGCACGATCATGCAGGCCCCGGCGCTCAAGGGCGTGACCGTGGCCGAGGTGTTGCCGGGGGCAGAGGTGGAAACCGATGAACAGATGCTGCAGTACTTCCGCGAGAACAGCGGCTCGATCTATCACCTGTGCGGGTCGTGTGCCATGGGCTCGGACCCGTTGGTGTCGGTGGTGGACAAGCGCCTGAAGGTGCACGGGATGCAAGGGTTGCGGATTGTCGATGCGTCGATTTTCCCGAACGTGACGTCAGGGAATACCCATGCAGCGGTGTTGATGGTGGCGGAGAAGGGCGCGGATCTTATCCTGCAGGATGCCTGAACCGATCGTTCCCACGCAGAGCGTGGGAACGATCATAGAGAGGCGGTGTTTTGCCACTGAGCAACCGTTTCTGCGCTGATACTCACCCCACCACACACAATCACCACCACATCCTCAACCCCGGCAATCGCCCCATGCTCCAGATACGCCACGGCCAACGAAACCCCACACGCCGGCTCCACCAACTGGCGTAAATCATCTGCATACCGCGCCACGCCCATCATCGCCTCGGCGTCACTCAGCACCACGCACTGATGGGCAAACTGGCCGATATGTTCAACCGGCCACGCCGCCACCTGGGTCGCGGCCAACGACTTGGCCACGGTATCGATCTTCGCCAGGCGCACCGGCTTTCCAGCCTCCACAGCGGCCGCAAACGAAGCTGCGCCCGCCGTTTCACAGGCAATCACCTTGCAGTCGAACCGTCCATGGCGCTCCAGCCCCGTCAGCACCCCCGCGAGCAATCCACCGCCGCCCACGGAGGTCACGATGGCGCCCACCTGCGGGCAATCCTCAAGAATCTCATCGATCATGCGGCTGTGACCTTCCCACAACAGCGGGTGATCAAAAGCCGGTACATACAACGCGTCCGGCGCTTCGGCGAGTTGCAGCGCCAGCTCGTTGGATTGATCCCACAGATCACCGTGCACCACCACCTCGGCGCCCGCCTGGCGGATACGCGCGCGGGTGGCTTCGGGGGTGGTGGAGGGCACCACGATCCGCGCCTGCAACCCCAGGCCTCTTGCTGCAAAGGCCGTGGCCAACCCGGCATTGCCGCCGGAAGGACACACCACCGTGGTCTTGCCCTGGCTGGCCGCGTAGGCGCACAGCGTGGTCATCCCGCGCAACTTGAACGAGCCACAGGGTTGCAGGTTCTCAAGCTTCAGCCAGATGCGCCGGGTAGGGGTGGACAGGCCGGGGTGCAGGATCAACGGGGTGCGGATGGGCAGCATTGCGCAACTTCCTTATTGGGTGGGCTGCCATCCTACCTCAGTGAGCGGCCGCCGCCAGGGGTTCGGCCGGTGTCTTGCGGCGCGTCAAATGGCTGATGCCCATGATGATCAGCGGCGTAAACAGGGCGATGTACGCGTTGTCGATGCCCCACGGATTACCGGCGAGGAACCAGCCCACGGTCGCCAGCAACGAAGCAATGATGCTCAGGAATGCCCCGGCCGCCGTGCCGAATTTCGGCGCGTAGAACACCATCAACACCAGCACGGCCAGGGAGGCGCGTAACGCCTTGCCGAGGAAGGCGATCATCAGCACCTTGTCAGAAGTCAGCGCCAGGGCAATCGGCAACAGGCCGACGGCGATGGTCGCCAGACGCACGAAGCGCAGGGACTTGGCGTCGCTTTTTTCCGGGTTGAACCAGGGTTCGTAGAAGTCCCGCAGCAACAACGTCGCCGAGCCCATGCTTACCGCCGAGATGGTGCCGAACAGGGAGCCGGCAAGGCCTGCTACCACCAGCCCGGCCGTCAGTTGGTCCATGCTGGCGATCAGAGTTGGAAAGGCTTGCAGCGAATCCACATTGGGAAACAGCACCGCGCTGCACATCCCGATCAATGCCGCGCCGATGCCGAACGGCACCATCAGCACTGCCACGTAGAAACACGCACGCTGGGCCTTGCCCGCATGGCTGACGGTGTTCACCGCCTGGATCACGTATTGGGTGGAGAAGATCGAACCGATACCGGCGATCATCCAGGCGACGATCTGGCCCCAGCCGACGGTGGTCCAGTCAAACATGCTGGCGGGCAACTGCGCCTGCAACTGGCCGATGCCGCCCACTTGCTTCAAGCCAAACCACAGGGCCAGGCCGACGCCCAGGTACTTCAAGGCGGCGTGGACGAAGTTGGTGTAGATCACTGAGCGCATGCCGCCGATGCTCACGTACAGCACCGAGACCACGCCGACGATCACGATCGCGAGGGTTCGGTCCACTTGCATCACACTGGCCAATACCGCGCCGCCGCTGGCGTAGATCGAGACGGCGACGATCTCCAGGGCAAAGATCGTGATGATCGAGGTGGCGAAACGGGTGCGCTGGCCGTAGTTGCGCGCCAGCACGCCGGAGATGGTGTTGTCGCCCAGGTCCTTGTATTTGCGCGCCAGCAGCCAGGCGAAGAGTACGAAGCCGAGGGCCAGGGCGAACAGGTTCCATGCGGCGGAGATGCCGACCTTGAAACCGGTTTGGGCGGTGCCGATGCTGACTGCGGTGCCGATAAATTCGGAGAGCATCAGGAAGCCGATCAGGAACGCCGGGAAGTGGCCACCGCCGGTGGTGTAGTTGTTGGCGCTGCGGGAATGGCGGCGGACGCCGTAGCTGATCAGTGCCAGGCTCAGCATGTAGAGGCCGGTGATGGACAGCACGATCCAGGAGGAGTGGGTGGGCATTTTTTATACTCTTTAGGTATTTTTGTAATTGCGGGTAGTTTCCTCTGGTGGTTTTGCTTTCGTCTAATATCGGGTTGGTATGGTTTGATACTCTTTTGGTATGGGTGAATATCCGTTGGTTAGGTCATGGCGGCTTATGGTTCCGCTCTTACAGCGGGTCACTTTGGAAAAGCCCCAAAGTAACCAAAGGGCTCTGCCCCGCCTGTCGGCACCTCGCCCAGGCTCGGTGTTCCCTCACTCCGGCATTGCTCCGCGGGCCGCCGCGACGGCCCGTCCCTGGCCCGTCGCGGCTAAACCGGCGTCCTGCCGGTTTACCCGCTCCTCAATCCCTGCGTTCGGCCTCGGGCTTATTGGGGCAGTCAGAGCAAGATCAAGATCAAAAGCAAGAGCAAGAGCACAGCGGCCTACAGGCCGGCTTGAGTGGTAGAAGCCAGAGCAAAAGCCAAAGCGAAAACCAAATCTGAAACTGCTGCGGCTCTGCTTTTCTGTGGGAGCTGGCTTGCCTGCGATGCAGACACCTCGGTTTTTCAGGTACACCCAGTTGATGCTATCGCAGGCAAGCCAGCTCCCACATTTTTGACCGTGCCCGCTGTAGCTTTTGATCTTGATGTTGCCTTTGCTTCACACCACTCAAGCCGGCCTGTAGGCCGCTGTGCTGTTGATCTGCTTTTGATCTTGATCTTGGGCGCCCCGTTAAACCACGCTGGCCGAACGCAGGTAGTACGGAGCGGGTAAACCGGCAGGACGCCGGTTTAGCCGCGACGGGGCAGGGACGCCCCGTCGCGGCGGCCCGCGCAGTAGTACCGGAGAGAGGGCACACCGAGCCTGAGCGAGGTGCCGAGTGGTGGGGCAAGAGCGTTTTGCTTACTTTTGCGCTTTTCAAAAGTGAGCCGCTGTAAGAGCGGAACCCATATCAGCCATCACCCAAATAACGGATATGCCCCCGATCTACCACCCCCGCAACCGCTCCCAAACCTGCACATCCCCGTTCTCCAACAACGCGCTGTAGCTGCCGAACTGCGTCCCCGTAGCACACGCATGGTTAGGCAAAACCCTCAGCCGCGTCCCCAGCGGAAACCGCTCAACCACATCCACCGAAACGCCGTCGAACCAAGCCACCCCATGCTCCTGATTCGCGCTGCCCACCACCAACCCCTCAATCACCTCACCGCCCTCGGTACACACCTGCCCGTACCCAAAATCCCGCTTCTGCGACTGCGTCCCACGGTCCCGACTCATCGCCATCCACCCCGCATCGGTAATGATCCAGCCTTTCTCCGGCTGATGGCCGATCACCGTAGTCAGCACACTCAACGCCAGCTCATCAACGCGGCACACCCCAACGTTATGCATCACCAAATCAAAAAACGCATAAACCCCGGCCCGTAGCTCAGTCACACCCTCCAGGCTGACCGCCGACAGCGCCGTCGGCGTCGAACCCACACTCACCTGCGAACAAGGCAAACCCGCCCCCCGAATCACCTCGGCCGCCGCCACACAGCGCGCCCGTTCCTGCTCGGCAATCGCCCGCAACGCCTCAGGCGTATCCAGCCCGTAGCTTTCCCCGGCATGGGTCAACACCCCGGCAAGCATCCCGCCGCCATGCAGCAGCCTGGCGATCTCCAGCAACAGCGGATCCTGAGGCTTCACCCCGGACCGGTGCCCATCACAGTCAATCTCAACCAGCACCGCAAAAACCTCACCCCGCAGCGCGCCAAACTCGACAATCGCCCGGGCCCCGGCAAGGCTGTCGGTGATCAGCGTCAGCGCACACCCCTGACGACGCAACGCCAACGCCTGGGGCAATTTATGCGGCGCCATTGCCACCGCATACAGAACGTCGCGAATGCCGAGGTCGAAAAAATACTCGGCCTCCTTCAACGTCGAAACCGTAATCCCCGTGGCCCCTGCAGCGATTTGCGCCGCCACCACCCCGGCGCATTTATGGGTCTTCACATGGGGCCGCAAGCTCACCCCCAAGTCGTCGGCGCGCCGCTGCATATGCAGGATATTGCGCTGCATCCGGCTCACATCCAGCAAAGCGGTCGGGGTATCCATCGTGCACACTCCAAAAGGTAAATTGACGGTCTATCCAGTACTGGATATGTTGTCTGAATGAAAAAACACACTCCCGAACAAGCGGCCCTGATCAGCCAACTCGAACAGATTGCCGAAGGCCTGAGCAAGACCTTCAGCCCGTTTTGCGAGGTCGTGCTGCACGACCTGCGCGACCCGCAGCACGCAATCATGGCCATCCACAACAACCTCTCCGGGCGCCAGCCGGGAGACCCTGCGACCGAGCTGGGCCTGGCGCGGATTGCCGATCCCGAGTACCCGCAGGTGATCGCCAACTACCAGAACCAGTTCGCCGATGGCCGCCAGGTCAAGAGCACTTCCATCGGTATCAAGGACTCCACCGGCAAGTACGTCGCGGCTTTGTGCATGAACGTCGACCTCTCGTTGTTCCGTGGCTTGCAGGGCATGCTGGAACAGTTCGGCTCGGTCAGCGGCGACCGGCCCGCCGAGTCTCTCGATCCGTCCGGTGCCGATGCCATTCGTGCGCGTATCGACCAGTTCGCCGCACGCCTGGCGACCACGCCACGTGCGCTGAAGGCCGCCGACCGCCGCTTGCTGATGCAAGAACTCAAGGACGCCGGCGTGATGGACATTCGACGGGCCATGGAAACGGTTGCCTCGCACCTTGGTGTCTCGCGGGCGGCGGTCTACACCTACGCCAAATGACCTACGCCGAACGCGCCACGGCTTCGATTTCAATCAGGTAGCCGTGGTGCAGTTCCGGCACCGGCACCACGGCTCGGGCAGGGCGGTGATCCCCCAGCGCGGCGGCGTACAAACCGTCAAATTCAGGCCAGTGTTTTACCCCCACCACATACACCGTGACTTTCACCAGGTCTGCGGGTGAGCCGCCTGCGGCCTTCAAAATCGCCAACAGATTGTCCAGCGCCACTTGAGCCTGTTCGGCAAACGACGCATCAATGTTGTGGCGCCCATCCGGGCTCACCGGCAATTGCCCGGAGATGTAGAGCGTGCCCTGATGGCTGACGGCCTGGGCGTAGTGACCGGCAGGCTGGGAGGCAGTGGGTGTGTGGTGAATCTTCATGATCGGCAGTGCTCAGGCAATGGCAGGCAGCAGGAAACCGTGTGGCAAGCACGCTCGCCACAGTCGGGTTCATTGTTTTTTGTTGGAAGGCTTAGCCCTGTAGCAGGCTCGCGTACTTCTCGATATCGACGTTGCCGCCCGTCACGATGATGCCCACGCGCTGGCCCTTGAATTGATCCTTCACGTTGCGCAACGCCGCGAGACCCAGGCAGCCGGTGGGCTCCACCACCATTTTCATGCGCTGCATGAAGAACTTCATCGCCGCCACCAACTCGGCGTCGGAGACGGTGAGGATGTCAGTGACCTGCTCGCGAATGATCGGAAAGGTGTGGTTGCCCAGATGCTGGGTCTGGGCGCCGTCGGCGATGGTGGCGGGAGTGTCGATGTGCACGATGCTGCCGGTCTGGAAGGAGCGCTGGCCGTCATTTCCGGCTTCGGGCTCGACCCCGTACAGTAGGCAATCGGGCGACAGCGCGCGGGTGGCCAATGCCGTGCCGGAGAGCATGCCGCCACCGCCCAGGCCAACAAACAAGGCGTTCAGGGGGCCGGTGAATTCCAGCAGCTCCTTGGCGGCAGTGCCCTGGCCGGCGAGTACGTCCGGGTGGTCGTAGGAAGGAATCAGGGTCATGCCGTGCTGCTCGGCCAGGGTGCGGCCGATCTGTTCGCGGTCTTCGGTGATGCGGTCGTAGAACACCACGGTCGCGCCGTACTCCCGGGTGGCGGCGACCTTGGCGGCCGGTGCGTCGGTGGGCATTACGAGGGTGGCCGGCATCTGCAACAGGCGCGCGGCCAGCGCGATGCCCTGGGCGTGATTGCCCGAGGAAAACGCCACCACACCGGCTTTGCGCTGCGCCTCGTCAAACCGTGAAAGCGCATTGAACGCGCCGCGAAACTTGAACGAACCGGTGCGTTGCAGGTTTTCGCACTTGATGAACACCTGGGCCCCGGTCTCGGCGTCGAGGGTGCGCGAGGTGAACACCGGCGTGCGGTTGGCGAAGCCCTCCAGGCGTCCGGCGGCTTTGATCACGTCATGGTACGAAGACAGTTGCATGGAAAGGACCTCTGAAAATGAACCGGGCACGGGCGCATTGCATTTGCTGTCTGGATAAAATATCCAGAACTATACAAAATGTAAAGCGCTGCATGCCCAGGGTTTTCAGTGCCCGACCAGCTCCTCCAGCAACTGCTCTTTGTAGCCTTGCAATACCGATGAGCTGCGCTCCCTCGGATGCGGCAAGTCCACCCGGATTTCATGTTTGATTCGTCCTGGGTGGGCATCCATCACGATCACCCGGTCCCCCAGGTACAACGCCTCTTCGATGTCATGGGTGACCATGATCACCGTGCAGCGCTGCTGCACCCAGATCCGTTGCAGTTCGCGCTGCAAATGCACCCGGGTCAGGGCATCGAGGGCGCCCAGTGGTTCATCGAGCAACAGCACCTTGGGTGTGTTGATCAGCGCCCGGGCGATCGCCGCACGTTGCGCCATGCCGCCGGAGAGCTGGTGGGGGTAGGCGTTTTCGAAGCCGGTGAGGTTGACCAGGGCGATGTGTTCGGCCACCTGCCGATCCTTTTCGGCCTGGGCCAGTTTGTGATTTTTCAGGGCCAGGGCGATGTTCTGGCTGACGGTCATCCACGGGAACAGGCGGTGGTCCTGGAACACAATGCCGCGCTCCAGGCTGGTGGCGGCAATGCGTTGGCCGTCCAGCAGGATGTCGCCTTCGTACTCGGCCTCCAGCCCGACAATCAGCCGCAGCAAGGTGGATTTTCCGCAGCCGCTGGCGCCGACGATGCTGACAAACTCCCCGGGGCGCACGTCGAGGTTGATGTTGTGCAACACCGGCAGCGGCTTGCCTTCGATCCGGTAGGCCTTGGTCAGGCCGCGAATCTGCAGGGCGCCGGTCTGCACGGCGGTGTGGAGGGCGTGGTGGGCGATTGCGTTCATGTTCATGGCCTTCAACGAAGATTGCGCCAGCGCAGCACGTGGCGGCTGAGGCGGGTAAACAGCAGGTTCATCAGGTAGCCCAGCAGGCCGATGCACAGCACGCTGAGCACGATCACTTCCATGCGCGAGCCGGCCTCGGCGTTCATCATCAGGTTGCCCAGGCCGGCGCCGGAGGACAGGAACAGTTCGCTCCCGATGGCGGTGACCCAGGCGAAGGCGAGGGCATGCAGCACGCCGGTGGCGATACTCGGCAGCGCCGCCGGCAGCAGCACATGCACGAACTGCTGCACCGGGCTGAGCACCAGCACCTGGCCGACTTCACGATAACGCCGCTCCACATGGCTGAAGCCCTGGTAGGTGTTGAGCACCATCGGGTAGAAGGCCGCGAGGCTGACGATCAGCACCTTGGAAAATTCGCCATTGCCGAACCACATGGCAATCAGCGGAATCCAGCCCAGCATCGGCACTTGGCGGATCGAATGGAACAACGGGCCGATCAAACGGTTGGCCACGCCGGACAGCGCCATCAGCACCCCCAGCACCACGCCGAACAGGATGCCCAGGGCCAGGCCACTGCTGGTGCGGGCCAGGCTGGCCAGCAGGTTGACCAGCAGCTCGCCGTTGCCGAGCATCTCCAGCAACGCCGAGCCAATCGCCGACAGCGGCACGAAGGCATACGCGCCGGCCGCGTCCTGGCGCGAGGCGTATTCCCAGGCGAGGATCAACAACAGTGGCAGCAACAGGCCGCGGGACTTTTTCAAGAGGTTCATGCCGGGCTCCTAGCGGGTTTGCCAGCGAAACAGCCGCTGTTCCAGTGAGCGAAAGCCAAAGTCGAGGGCAAAACCGATCACCCCGGTGACCACCACGCCCACCATCACCACGTCGATGCGCAGCATCTGCCGGGCCATCTCGATCATTTGCCCCAGGCCGCTGTCGGCCGCCAGCAACTCGGTGGCCACCAGCACCACCCAGGCGCGGGTCAGGCTGATGCGAAAACCGGTGATGATCGGCGGCGCGGCAGCGGGCAGGGCGATGCGCCAGACGAAGGTCGGCCAGCGCAGGCGGTACACGTCGGCCACTTCGAAGTAGCTGCGGGGAATGCCCTTGACCCCCTCGCTGGCGGCCAGGGCCACCGGGAAAAACGCGGTCTTGGCGACGATGATGATCTTGAAGGTTTCATCAATGCCGAACAGCAGCACAAACATCGGGATCAGCGCGATGCTGGGGATCTGGCGCAGGGTGTGGAACAGCGGCGCGCAATACACCTCGACGTTCTTGGACAAGGCCATCAGCACGCCAAAGGCCAGGCCGCACAGCGAACCGATGCCAAAGCCCAGGCCGAGGCGCGACAGGCTGTTGCCCAGGTGTTCCGCGAGTTCGCCGCTGGCGAGCAGTTCTTCGAAGGTGTGCAGGACCTGGGCCGGCGGTACCAGCAGGTTGCGCGGGAAGATCCCGAGGTGCGCCACCAGCGTCCAGGTGGCGAGCAGGGCCAGGGGCGAGATGAGCCAGGTCAGGGCAGTCAGTAATCGGTAGGGGCGCATGGCGGGTCTTATTTCAGCGAAGTACTGGGTGAGCATCGCAAGACATGTGCCAGTGAACACAACAGGGGAGAACAATGAAGGCCAAAGGTGGGAGCTGGCTTGCCTGCGATGACGGTGGGCCAGTAAACATTGAGGCTGGCTGATCCACCGTCATCGCAGGCAAGCCAGCTCCCACAATGGATGGGTGTACATCCGAATGCCCGAATGATGCCTGGCCAACAATGGGGTGCTGCTCCAGCAACACCCCATCAGCAATCCCCTCAGAAGTCGTAGCTCACACTGGTGTAGTAAAACGCACCCTGCGCACCTTCAGGACTGGTGATCGAGTAGATCGGCACACCGTACAACTGCGCGCCGGAAGCCTTGTCCGGGTGGGTATTGAACAGGTTGGTCGCGCCGGCGGAAAGCTTGATCCCCTTGCCGAGGTTGTAGGACACGTCCAGGTCGGTGACCCATTGCGGGCTGAAGGTCTGGTCGAGGTTGGGGTTGGCGGCGTTGAGGCTTTTCCATTCGCCATAACGGCGCTGGGCCACGGTGACGCCCCATTGTTCATAGGCCCAGTTGGCGCTGAGGGTCAGCTTGTAGTCCGGTGTACCGTGTTCGATCAGGCCTTGGGTGGTGCGGCCGATGATCTGGTTGCCGGCGATGTTGCCGACGTTGCGCAGGTCGGTGATTTGCGTGCGGTTACGCGCGTAGCCGGCATTGAAGTTCACCCGGCCCCATTGCTGCAGATTGAGTTTGTAGTTGCCGGTCAGCTCGATACCGTCGGTGCGGGTGTCGGCGATGTTGGTGTAGAACGCCGCGCTCTGGATATTGGCGTAAGGCGTGCCGGCGAAGATCGGCGAGACCACCGAGGCGGGTAATTGGTCGGAGAGCGTGATGCGGTTATTGATGTTGATGCGGTAGGCATCCACCGTTACCGATGCGTTATCCAGCGGTTGCCAGACCAGGCCCAGCGAGTAGTTGGTCGACTCTTCAGGCTTGAGCTGCGTGCCGCCCAGGGCCTGGGCTTCCGGGCTGTTGGCGCGCAGCGTGCGCTGTTGCACCTCGACGTAGTTGCCGCTGCCCGGCGGCTGCTCCACCACCTGCACACTGAACGACGACATGCCGCTCTGGGCCAGGGACGGCGCACGATAGCCGGTGCTGGCGCTGGCCCGTGCGGCGATCTGCGGGGTGAAATCGTAGCGCAGCGACAGCTTGCCGTTGGTGGTGTCACCAAAGTCCGAATAGTGTTCGGTGCGCACTGCAACGCCGGCCTGGAACTTCTCGGTGACCTGGCCTTCGACATCCACATATGCGCCCAGCACCTTGCGTTGCAGCGAGGCGGCATCCACCGGGGTGATCCCCGAGTAATACCCGGCAAGCCGGCGCCCGGTCACCGGGTCGATGGTGTTGAACAGCGGGCCATTTTGCGACGCCGCCGGCGCGCCTGCGCTCAATTGGTAGTTCTCCTGGCGCCAGGCAAGGCCTGCGGAAACGGTCAATGGCTTGAACAGCAAGTCGGTGGGGAAATTCCGTACCCAGTCCAGGGTCACGTTGGTCTGGTCGTTCTTGCGCTCGCCGGTGTAGATCGTCGCCGGGCTGTTGGTACCCCAGCTGGGGTTGATCGCGTTGTAGTCGGTGGACTTGACGATGTTGGTGCCGTGGTTCAGCGCCAGGTCGAACTTGCCCAACTGCTCGTTTTCATAACGCAGGCCGCCGGTGGCAGCATAGTCTTCCAGGGTGTAGCGGGTGATCGGCAAACGCCCGTCCGGGTAGCGCTGCAAGGAAACGCTGCCGTAGTTGTTGTACAGCGCGGTGGGCGGGTCGAAGAAACCGGTGGAGTCGGTGTTCTTGTGGGAGTAGGTGGCAAAGCCGTAGGCGGTCAGCCCCTCGCCAACGCCCATCTCGCTGTTGGCCAGGAAGTTGTACTGGTCGGAGACACTGTTGGAGCCCCAGTTCCAGGTGCGGTAGCGGTTGTTCTGTTCGCGCGGTGTGTTGACGCTGGTATCGCCGCGATAAAAGATCCGGTTGTCCGGGTTGGTGTCGCTGGCCGGGTCCTGGCTGCCGGCATCGAAACTCAGGGTCAGGAAGCCGTCGTTGGGCAGCTCGAAGCCTTTCCAGCCGCTGTACTTGCGTTGCATGCCGTCGCCCTTGTTGTAGCCACCGAAGCGATAGCCGACGTTGCCGCCGTCGTCCTTTTGCTTGAGCACGATGTTGATCACCCCGGCGATGGCATCGGAGCCATATTGGGCGGCGGCGCCGTCGCGCAGGATCTCCACGTGGTCGATCGCGCTCAACGGGATCAGGCTCAAGTCCACCGCCGCCGCGCCCCGGCCGTTGGCGAGGCTTTGGCGGGTGATGTTGGCGCTGGTGTGGCGGCGCTTGCCATCCACCAGCACCAGCACCTGATCGGACGCCAGGCCGCGCAGCGAGGCGCCTTGGGCGATGGACCCGGCGAACGCGCCTTGAGGCGACTGCGGGAAGCTGAAGGACGGCGACAGCGCGGTCAGGGCGCCGGACAGGTCGGCAGCGCCGGTTTGCTGCAACTGCTCGCCGCTCAGCACATCCACCGGCGCGGCGCTTTGCAGGGCGGTGACATCGCTGCGACGGGTACCGAGTACCACCACGGTGTCGAGGCTGTCGTTCTTGGCGGTGGGCTGCGTATCGGCGGCTACAGCGGGCACGGCAAGGCTGCCCATGACCAGCGCGATGGCGCCGGCCAACGGAGTACGTTGGAACATAGAAAGGTCCTTTCGAAGAGTATTGGCGATGGCGGGCCGGACGCTATGGTTCAAACAAAGAAGGTCAACTGTGGGAGCTGGCTTGCCTGCGATGATGGCGGCACAGCCACATAGTGGTTGGCTGACCCACCGCTATCGCAGGCAAGCCAGCTCCCACATTTGATCTCCGGCGTTTGGTGAATAGTGTCCGGCGGCTGAAGTTAGAAGCGGCTGGTCACGCTCAGCCCCACGGTGCGCGGGTCGCCATAGGTGATCACGTACTGCCCCAATCCACCGTTTGGCCGGCCATGCACCTGGTAGCGGCGATCGGTGAGGTTGTTCACAAACCCGGTGACGCTGAGTTTTTCGTCGGCGCTGTACCAGGTCAGGCGGCTGTTGGCCAAGGTGTAGTGCGGTTGGCTCAAGTCCTTGTCGGCGCTGCTCTGGCGGTCGGCGAGGAAGTACTCCTTGTCGCGGAAACTCACGTCGGCACCGGCCACCAGCTTGCCGCCGATCTCCAGCGGGATGGTGTAGTCGCCACCCAGGGACACCACGTTGCGCGGCGAGCGCACGAAGCTGTTGCCGCTGTAGTCACCGGTGACCGCACCGGTGTTGGGGTTGGTGTTCTTGAAGTCGGTGTATTCGGAGTCAAGGAACGAAATCGCCGCCCGCAGGTGCAGGTAGTCGGTGGGCTGGCCTTCCAGTTCCAGCTCGGCACCCTTGACCTTGCCTTTGGCGCCGTTGGTCAGCGCGGTGGTCAGTACGCCGTTGTTGACGGTCAGCAGGTTGACCTGAATGTCCGAGTAGTCGTAGTAGAAGATGTTCGCGTTGGCCGTCAGGCGGTGGTTGAACCACTCGGACTTGACGCCGAATTCGTAGGCGTCGAGTTGTTCCGGGTCCACCGTGGTCAGTTGCGACAGGCTGGTGGACAGCCCGGTGTTGAAGCCGCCCGAACGGAAGCCGTGGGCATAGCGGAAGAACACCCGCACGTTGTCGTTGATCCGGTATTCCGGGGTCAGGTCATAGGTCCAGGCTTCCCAGGTCTTGTCTTCCTGACGGTTGCCGTTGGTGCCGACGCCCGCCAGGGGAATCAGCGGGCCGTTGGCGGTGGCGCGGGTCAACTGGGTGAGGTTGAGGTCGATGTCTTTCTTTTCCTGGGTCCAGCGCAGGCCACCGGTCACGCTGAAATTGTCGGTGAGGTCGTAGGTCAGGTTGCCAAACAGCGCGTAGCTGTCGGTGGTGTGGTTGTAGTTCAGGTCACGAAAATCTGTCGCGCCGTTGATTTGGTTGGAGCCGGTGCCATTGGGTGTCGGGCCCGGGGCGATAAAGCGTCCGGCGCTGCTGTCCAGGTCTTCATGGAAATAGTGCGCACCGGCCAGCCAGCGCAGGGTTTCCTGCTGGGGCGAGGCCAGGCGGATTTCCTGGGAGTACTGGGTGTATTTGTTGTCGGCGGTGGAGGTGCCGTTGACCTCGTAAGGTGTGTAGTCGGCATCACCGCTGGACTGGCCACGGATGTAGTCGTAGGCGCTGATGGACGTCAGGGTGTAGTCGCCCAGGTGCCAGTTGAGGGTCAGCGACGTGCCGTCGTGGTTGAGCTTGGAGTCGTCGTCCACGTTCAGCGCAATATTGCGTCCGGCGGGGCGCGTGTAGCCCACGTTGTAGTAACGCCCGAGGGTCAGCGCACCGTTGGCGCCGTCGCCCTTGAACTCGCGGCTGTGGATCTTCCACAGCGCATCCAGGTCCGGGTTGAGCTGGGCGAAGAATTGCAGGCGCACGGCCTTCTTGTTGACGTCTCCGTAGGTGTGATCGTCGATCAGGTTTTTCTGGAAGCCGTCGCGCTCCTCGGAGTACAGCGAGATCCGTGCCGCGAGTTTTTCCGGCACCAGGGTGCCACCGATGGCTCCGTTCACGATGCGCTCGTTCTTGCTGCCAAAGCCGATCGTGCCGTAGCCATCGGTGTCGAAGGTCGGCTTCTTCGAGATGATATTGACCGCGCCCGCGGTGGTGTTCTTGCCATACAGCGTGCCCTGGGGGCCGCGCAGAATCTCGATGCGTTCGAGGTCAAACAGCGGGCCGCCACCGGCAATCGGTGCGTTCAGGTACACGTCATCGGCGTAGATGCCCACCGGGTACACGGTGGCCGCGCCGGTGTCGCCGGTGCCCAGGCCACGGATGTACCAGCGTGGTCGACCGTCGCCGTCGGGGTTCTTCGCCGAGGCGTTGGGAATAAAGGTGGTGATGTCGCCCATCGAGCGTACGCCGTCGGCAATGATACTGGTGCCCTGGACCGCCGATACCGCCACTGGAACCTCTTGCAGGGTTTCTTCCCGGTGTTGTGCGGTGACGGTCACGGTCTTGAGCGACGGCTCGGTGTTGCTGGCGTCGTTTTCGGCTGCTTCGGCGGCCAATAAAGGTTCACTGGCGGTGCCGCCTGCCAGCAGTAAAGCGAGCCACAGGCCCTTGGTGATCGGATTAAGTGTGTGCATGAAATCTCCCCCGGAAAAGTTTCCTTGAAGGGGCTAGAGCAGAGATCGTGCCAAGCAGATTTCAGGGTCGATACATGATTGTAAGGTATTGATATATAACGATTAAAAAAATAAATAAGCGGGCGTTTTCGACCAATTGAAAGCGCAGCCGAAGGCCGCTTGAAAAGCGTGTCGAAGATTCAGCAGAAGTTGCTTGGAGGGTGCTGCTGGAGCAGCAGGGGAAGTGTTGCCAGGCAAGCACCGCAGGAGCCGGCAAGCCGGCTCCTGCAGAGGGGTTAGACGGCCACGCGAGAGGTGGAGCCGATGACCTTTTCCAGCACGCTGAAATCAATCCAGTCGCGTACATCGAAGCGCCGTGGAATGAAGTTCCAGCGATGCAGGAAATCGGTGAAGTCCTGCAAGGCTTCGATGGAGCGTGAGTCCAGTGTGGTACGCAGCCGGCGATGGGCATCTTCGCCATAGGCCGCGGTCACCCAGTACTCGCTGGTGTTGAGTTCCTGGGCCAGGAAACGCCGGGTTTCGTCCGGATTCGCCCAGGCCCATTGCTCGGTACGCAGCACGGTGTCGACGATTTTCACGCTGGCGTCGAAGTGCTCCTGCAACAGGTTGATGTCCACCGTCAGGGTACGCGGCGTACCGTTGTTGGAACGGATCAGCGGGTCCGGGTGCGAGCCGGTGTCCACCACCACATGCAAGCCAAACTCGTTGGCCAGGTGCACGGCGTGGGCACCCTTGAGGAAGATCGCGTCGATATCACCGCGCAGCAGGCCGATCAGCTCGTTGTTGCGCCGGCTGAAGCGGCTCACCCCAAGGCTGGCCGGAGAACCGTAGACGTATTGCACCTGGTTGTCGCTGTAGGTGCCGCCGTAGGGATAGTCCACCAGCTCCACGTCCGAGACTTCCAGGCCTTCGAGCTTGAGGGCATTTTCCAGGCCGCGCAGGGCCTGGGCGCGGGTGAAGTCGATCTGCACGTTGGCCCATTTCGGCAGGCCGAAGCGCCGGTTTTTCAAGTCGCGCACGCTGCGCACACCGCTCTCGGCGGTGGTCAGGATCAACTGCACCTCGTCGCTCCACGACAGCCCCAGCACCCGGGTTTCCACGCCACTGGCATAGGCCCAGATCGCCGGGATGTTACCGCCATGACGCACCGAGTTTTTCAGGTGATGGTCGTAATGCGCTTCGCGAACTTCGCGCTCCGTGGACTCGCGCAACGACTGGATATTGGTGCCAAAAGGCAGGAAAGCCTCCGCCAGGCGGCCGGACTGCACCGCAATGCCGAGGCCGGTGGGAACCGGACTGTGGGTGTACCAGAGAGTATCGAGTGGTTTGCTCATAAGGGTCTTCGTTCAAATCCATGAAATAGGAAACCTTTGCAGGAGCCCGGCTTGCCGGCGATGAGGCCCGAAAGGTCATTGCCGCATTCAAGGCCGTCATCGCCGGCAAGCCGGCTCCTGCACGGGTTAGCCTGCCAGCGCGGTTTTGCCGTTCAAGAGTGCTTCCAGCGGCCGTGCATCAATCCATTCACGCACATCATAACTTTTCGGGATAAAGCGCCAGCGGTGCAGGAAATGCGTGAAGTCCTGCAGCGCGGCAATCGCCTGTTCATCGAGTTCGGTGCGCAGGCGCAAGTGGGCGTCGTTGCCATAGGCGGCGGTGACCCAATACTCACTGCTGTTGGTTTCCTGGGCCAGGTAGCGCCGGGTTTCCTCCGGGTGGGTGTGGGCCCATTGCTCGGCGCGCAGTACCGAATCGAGGATGCCGGTGGCCACGTCAAAGTGATTTTCCAGCAGGTTCAGGTCCACCGCCAGGGTGCGTGGCGTGCCGTTGTTGCTGCGGATCAGCGGGTCCGGGTGGGAGCCGGTGTCGATCACCGTGTGCAGGCCGAAATCATGAGCCTGCTGGGCGGCGTGGGCGCCCTTGAGGAAGATCGCATCGACCTCACCCCGCAGCAGGCCGATCAGCTCCAGGTTGCGTTCGCTGACTTTCTGCGTGACCGGCGTACCGGCGATATTGCGCACCGGGGTATCGCTGAAGGTGCCGCCGTAGCGGAAGTTCTTCAGCTTCACGTCGCCGACCTTCAGGCCTTCCAGTGACAGCGCATTTTCCAGCCCGCGCAGGGCCTGGGCGCGGGTGAAGTCGATCTGTGCGCCGGCCCAGTCCGGCAGGCCGAAGGTGCGGCCCTTGAGGTCCTTGACGGTTTTGATGCCGCTGTCCTGGCGGGTCAGGATCAGTTGCACTTCATCTGCCCACGAGAGCCCGATCACCCGGGTTTCCCGGCCTTGGGCGCGGGCCCAGATCGCCGGGATATTCCCGCCATGGCGTACCGAATTGCGCAGGGTGTGATCGAAGTGCGATTCGCGCACCGCTTTGTCATCGGACTCACGCAGCGACTGCACCTCGGTGCCCAGGGCACCTACGGTGTCTTGCAGCCAGCCTTTTTGCACCGCAATGCCCAGGCCGGTGGGCACGGGGCAGCGGGTGTACCAGAGCGTATCGAGAGGTTGGGTCATCAGGGGTTCTCCCACAGCGTTCAGGCGCTGGCTTTCAAAGGTTGGATGGCCGGGCGTTGGTGCACCAGCGGCAGGACTTCCTGGCCAATGCGCAACGCTTCTTCCAGGTGTGGATTGCCGGCGAGGATAAAGGTCGAGAAACCGGCGTCGCGGTACTCCACCAGGCGCTCGGCGATGTTCTGGTGGCTGCCGACCAGGCCCACGGTGGGGCCTGGCTTGGCCTTGGCAAACCCGGCCCACAGGTTGGGGCCGATGATCAGGTCGTCGAACCGGTCGACGTTCTGGTGGTACGCGGTCTGGCGCGCGCCGCCGACCGAATCCGAGCCGCTGGTAAAGCCCTTGGCGACCTGGCTGCTCTTGCCTTCGAGCTTGTCGAACTGGCGGCGCAGGTCCTTCCAGGCTTGCTCCTCGGTCTCCCGGGCGAACAGATCGACCCGCAGGCCGAAACGCACGGTGCGGCCTTGTTTGTCGGCCAATTCGCGTACGCGCTCGATGTGTGGCTTGAGCTTGTCGATGGGTTCGGCCCAGTTCAGGTACACGTCGGCGTGCTTGGCGGCGACGTCGAGGGCGGCGTCGGAGAAACCGGAGAAGTACACGCCGGGCTTGCGTTCGTGGTGCAGGCCGTGGGGCAGGGCGCCGTTTTCCAGTTGGTAGATATCGCCGTCGTAGGAGAATTTTTCGTTCTCCCAGAGGCCCTGGATGATGTCGAGGAATTCGCCGGTGCGCTTGTAGCGCAGGTCGTGTTCGAGGAAGTCACCGTTGGCGCGCTGGCTGGCGGGGTTGCCGCCGGTGATGATGTTCCATTCCACGCGGCCGCGGCTGAGGTTTTGCAGGATCGCGGCTTGTTGGGCTGCGTAGGCGGGCAGGGTCCAGGTGGCCTGGAAGGCGATCAGGAACTTGATGCGCCGGGTTTCCCGGGCCAGGGCGGCGGCGACGATCCACGGCTCGGGGCCGGTGGGCAGCAGGGCGCCTTCGAAACCGGCGAGTTCGGCGGCCTTGGCGACCTGGGCGATGTAGTCGATGTAGGTGAAGTCGTCGGGTTGGCCGTTGGGCAGGCGGCCCGGGGCGATATTGCCGGGGCGGTAGTCCGGGTTGCCCCGGTTGTGTTTGTCGGTGGTGAGTTGGGGGCCGTCGGTGCCCAGTGGCAGGCGCCAGAAGAATTCAGTGGTCATGGGTGCTCCGGAGTCAGTCGCGTGAGGTGCGGGGACCTTTTGGTATTGGGACTGCAACGGGCATGCCATGGGGGCTTGGGCCAATGGGGGCGGGGGTTTTGGGTTTTCTGGGTGGGTGGGGTGCGTCTGTAGCAACACTGGGTCAGCAGTGGGTGTTGGGGGTGAAGCACTCTGTGTACATATCCGTTGCTGCGGTAACGGCGGCTTAGGGTTTCGCTCTTACAGCGACTCACTTTGGAAAAACCCCAAAGTAAGCAAAGGGCTCTGCCCCGCCTGTCGGCACCTCGCCTAGGCTCGGTGTTCCCTCACTCCGGCGATGCTCCGCGGGCCGCCGCGATGGGCCATCCTTGGCCCAGCGCGGCTAAACCGGCGTCCTGCCGGTTTACCCGCTCCGCACCACCTGCGTTCGGCCTCGGGCTTATTGGGGCAGTCAGAGCCAGATCAAAATCAAAAGCAAGAGCACAGCGGCCTACAGGCCGGCTTGAGTGGTAGAAGCTAGATCAAAAGCCAGAGCGAAAACGAAATCTGAAACGGATGCAGCTCTGCTTTTCTGTGGGAGCTGGCTTGCCTGCGATGCAGACACCTCGGTTTTTCAGGTACACCCAGTTGATGCCATCGCAGGCAAGCCAGCTCCCACATTTGACCGTGCCCGCTGTAGATTTTGATCTTGATGTTGCCTTTGCTTCACACCACTCAAGCCGGCCTGTAGGCCGCTG
>NZ_JARIXR010000029.1:0-365 GCF_029269205.1 Pseudomonas sp. 1912-s
TTTTAAGAAACCCTAAACTTGGCTCAGCAATCGTTGGTTACATCTTTGATTTCTCGCGGAGTAACTTGTGATGCTGATAATCTTGTTGACTATCAGTCTGACTCCACAAGCACCCACACGAATTGCTTGATTCAGTTGTTAAAGAGCGGTTGGTTAAGATCTTTCGTCTCAACCGAGGCGCGCATTCTACAGCAGCCTCATTTGCTGTCAAGTGATTATTTTCAGAAGTTTTCAAAGTTTCCTTTGTAACTTCAACCACTTGCGCTTCCGATCTCTCGTTAGCGGGAGGCGAATTCTACAGCGTTACACGCTGCTGTCAACACCTCTTTTTCTCCGCTTTCGACCGAGAAGATCGAACCGTTAAY